>JBFLYJ010000456.1:0-3083 GCA_040756635.1 Nitrospirota bacterium | reverse complement strand
AAGGGTTATGGCGCTGAAATAGACAACTGGTTTTGAAGGTCCGCCTGCTGTCTCGCTTCCTGCGGCTGATGGTCCCGAAAGACCTGTAACAATCAGGAGCAAGAGAATTAAACATTTAAAGTTCATCTTTCACCTTGTATATGTTGAGTATAATTCCATTATCGGACTTTTACCAGACGAAAACCGACATCATTACGCCTGTTACAATGCGGGCAGTCCGGCGGAAGCTTGTCTTTGGCCGTCAAGCGGCAGAACCCTTCAGCATCGCTCCATCCGCAGCCGCGAATGACCTGTTCTGAACCGGTCCCCTTGAATAACGGGTTTTGTTCTGAATGCTTATTATATGCATTGGAGTCATAATCATCCTCCACCCACTCCCAGACATTGCCGCACATATCAAATATTCCAATACGATTAGGAAAGAAACTCCCGACCGGAGATGTTTTGGTCCATTCGTCTTTTCCGGCAGTATCGTCATAATTGCACAAATCATGGGAGATGTCGCCCGTTGCAGTAGCGTATCTGAAATTATCAACTCCCCCGCGCGCCGCATATTCCCACTCCGCTTCGGTGGGGAGCCTGTGCGCCTCACCTGTCATCAGATTGAGCTTCTTAATAAACTGCTGCGCATCCTGCCATGATATCTTTACTATGGGATGATCATCCACATAAGGTCCGTCGACAGGAGGTTTCCCCATGACCTTTTTCCACTGGCCAGCGGTAATTTCGTATTTGCCCATGAAAAAATCATCCAGACAGACCTTATGGGCCGGCTTTTCATCACCGGCCCCGGATTCATCACCCATAGTGAAGCAGCCGCCTTTGATAAGTACAAATTCCGGTCCTTTTTCAACCGTAACGTTATTGCCGTCTCCTTTGCCGCCTGCTACTACCGGATAATTTTTTGATTTCCATTCCGGGAAGCCGTTATTCCTGTACCAGTGCACATTTGTATATCCTGCCCTTACGAGCATAACTGCCGATTTATAGCAGCTCCAGCATCTTGTCCCATTGCAATATACGATGACAGGCGTATGTTTGTCCTCAGGATATTTACTCTCATCAAACATGTCCTTTGAGGAATCAAAGTCAGCGGTATTGCCGCTCTTTTCTATGTAAGGAGCGGATAAGGCACCTGCAATATGCGATTCTACATACTCTCCCTTTCTCCTCGTGTCATAGACCTTCATCATTTGATAGTTGGTCCTGACAAATTCATCATCAACCACCATTGCGCCCTGCAGCATTTCAGGGGTCGGCGGATTGGCTGCCATCATTGCAGTAAATTCATCATCAGCAGTTTTCGTATCCGCTGCCGTTCCCGAAGCTCGGGGGGCTTCCGCCATTACCGTCACTGCATTCAATAACACCAGGCACGCCATAAACATCACTGATATTAAGTTCATCTGTTTTTTCCTTTCAATAGATTCAAATTCCCAATGGCGCATTGCGATACGCTTCAACAAGTTCTTTATTAAAACTCATACCTTATCTGCACATAAACATTATCATTCTCATCCAGGCTTCCGAACTGGTCCCACTCATCCCCGCCGTCGAATATATTTGCCCCTGCTGCCGCCCAGACAGAATCAGTGAATTTGTATTTGACCTCCGGGTTTAACAGGTAATCGCTGTCAGACGGACTATAGAAGGAAAAGAAGGAAAGTCGCAGCGTTTGATGTATCAGGAATTGAGTAAGTCTCACGGATACAAGTTGATGCAATCTCTTTTCCTGCGGGAATCCCGACGGGAGATTCTCATCATACTCCGAATAATCATCCATGTATTCGCCGTAGTATTGAAGTCCGATAGTGAAGTCTTCCCACAGCTGTCTTTGATAGCCGAGTAAAAATCTCGTCTGAGAGTTCGGCATCATCGGGTCTGTGCCGTCTCTGTCTTCCCTTGAATCATAATATCCTGCCTCAAGACTCAGTACTCCATCCAATGCCCTGCCCTGGAGACTCGCGCCGTAAACAGAGAGTTCAGGATACACGAGGTCTATCTTTGTCGGGGATGTCATGCTGTCAGGGAGCATATAAGGCTGCCTGAAAAAACCACGGTAATAATACAATGAAGCATCATAACCCGCAACATCACGATATACCCTGAAGGCGACCTCCGTGTTTTCAAAAGTAGTCGCCGGTTTTTCTTCTTCCCTCTCTGTAACAGCCGGCATGGGATCATACATGAAGAACCGCTTATGATCAGGAAAGTTGTTCGGTTCGAAAAACGGAATGATAATTAATTCCGCGGAGGCAAAGGACGGATACATGCCGATCTTTACAGCATCACTGCCGATCTTCAAATATTCCATCGGCCTACCTGAGAAGAAAGACTCATAGTCTTTCGGGAATACATCATTGATAAAGATCAAATCCCCAAGTCCCCATGTAATAATCTGCCTGCCGATCCTTAAATCATAGTATGAAGACGCGTAATCTGCATATCCTTCCCTTAATTCCAGATGGGATGCGTCGTCAATATGGTCATAGAAGGTGTCCGTTTTCAGGAACAGATGGAAAGCCTCATGGTTTACGTCGAGCTTTAACTGCATTCGTTCCTCCGCCCATTTGAAGTCCCTGCCATCAGGATTTGAGGCAGTTGTATCAACAGAATAGTTACCCTGAATAAAACCGTGAAGGGATATATCGCTTGCAGATGTCCGGCTTGATAGAAGAAGCGTTATCAGACAAGTAACTATAATGAACTTCATTATCAGAAAATCTCCCCTTGCCCACATTTGTAAAAGGGTGCTATAGGGGGATTTGTCTTTTAGCTGCTGAATGCTGACTGCTGACTCCTTACCACTCATTCTTTCCATCTCTATTCCTTGACATATCGTCTAAGAGCAGGCTCGATATATGCCTCCATTAATGACGCTCTGTCCACGATTCCTACAAGTCTCCTGTCTTTTATAATGGGCACCATTGTGAAATTATTTTCAAGCATCATTTCTACCAGGTCCTCAGCCCGTGTTTCGATCCCTGCGGTAATTGGCTCCTTTGACATTATTCTATCTGCATTAAAGTCATCCAGATTCATCCCTTCTCTTAAAGCTCCCAACAGGTCAAATGCCGTTACAA
>JBFLYJ010000455.1:0-3090 GCA_040756635.1 Nitrospirota bacterium | reverse complement strand
TTGATTCAATCAGGGTGCTTGAATTTGACGCGTCAGGTAATTTCATAGGAGAAAAGACAGGAAGGTTCAATAAGGACAATGATTTTGATATAGGTATTAACCCTTCGGGAAGACTTCTCTGGCTTATGGACGGCACGACGCTGCTGAACACTTCCAGGTATTTTTATCTCTATTTTGATACGACAGAAAACGGGGCAAAGCCGGTCTCTGTACACACAGAGCTGCCTGAAAACGGAAAGCTGATAGCTTTTTCCGGCTACTGGGGAGATACTTATACAATGGCAAGCAACGGGGATGGAACATTCGGAAGTGAAGTCCATGTTGACACGATCGCTAACTCACTGTTGAATGGGATAGTCCTAAGCGACTTTAACAACGATGATTTCCCGGACATCATATCAGGAGATAATTATCAGAACATTTATTATTACCAGAACACTGCGGATGGAACTGACACCTTCCTTCCCAAAATTAATATTGGGAATATCGAGTCAGGCACTAAAGTTCAGGACATAACCGCTGCTGATTACAATAACGACGGAAATCAGGACTTTGTCGTAAACATGTGGGCTTCTGATTTGTATTTATTTACGGGCAATGGAGACGGCACGTTTACCCGGTCGAAGATTACGAATGGTATGAATATGTCTTATAGAGGGAAGGCATCGGCTGACATAAATAAGGATGGTAATATTGATCTGATAGTCGGTGAATATAACTATGGAATTGTTTACATTTTCTACGGAAATGGAGACGGGACATTTGAATCGCCGGTTGAGGCGGTCAACATGAAAAAAACCGTGTTAGTCAATGAGAGTATATATGGAATTGCTGCCGGCGATGTTGATAATGACGGCTTTATGGATATTGTCATTAATTCCATGAGAGGAAGTGGTTTTATCTTGCGGAGCATGTACTGGGAGCCTGACGGGATTATCTTCAAGCCTCTGGAAGAAGTCCCTACCCTCAAGATAGCTGACAGCGCGGGATACGCGGATCTGGACCTTGTTGACATAAATGGCGACGGGAAACTGGACATTATGGCAGCCCGATATATTGACGCTAGTAACTTCCCTCCTGTGAGTTATCTCATGTATTTTGAGGGAAGCGGAGACGGAAGCTTCAAACCTTACGTAACGGTTCCAACAAGTACATATAACACTCCTTCTGTTAGTGCTTCAACTTTAAGTCCGGAAATCATAGTGAACTTGGGTATGCCTGAGGAAATTAAACATCAAGTTTATGAATTTGTATGGAATACCGGAAACACACTGGTTGGAGATTATGTGGTCACTGCAACAACATATGACTTGAGTTCAAATCAAGTGGCAAGGCAATCTACGCCGATTAGTATTGTGCCAACAGGAGGGATTGTTGCGAATTTTGTACCGGACAAAACATCTTACAGTCCAAACGAAACTGCGGAAATTACCGCGAACGTTACAAACGAAAGTCTTAACAGGATGTATGAAAACATGACAGCGACTATTGTTGTGGAAGACTTAAATGGGCAGGTAATCTTTTCAGAGGTCAATACAATTGATCTACTGACTCCCTCAGGATTTTCTTCATTCAAGACGTATTGGAATATATCCACTCATCCATCAGGGGATTATCCGGCAATCCTTGAAGTGAAGGATGCGTCAGGCAATGTTCTATCAACGATCACGAAGAACCTGACGATAAGCAGCATGGTTGATCCGTCCACGCTTTTGCTTGGCCAGATTTCAGTTGAGCAACAGAGCCTGCTGCAGGGTGAACCGGTGAATATATCATATTCCGTTACGAACAGCGGTAACATTGATCTGTCGCAGGTTGACCTGTCCATACTTACGCTTAATACCGTTGACCTTTCAACCTACGACACATTGACCGATCAGACCGCTCTGATGATGTCCCAGACGTATGCAAGCAGTAAAGCTCTTAATACCATTAATTACACTGCAAAGGACTATCTCGTTATCCTGAGGGCCAACATTGGAGGAATTGAAGAAACACTCGCAGGGACGTATTTCAGGATCGAGGGAGCTCCTACAGCGCCGTCGCTGAATTCACCTTCGGACGGAGCGGACGTCGATACCTTGATGCCGATGCTTGTCGTCAATAATGCTTCCGACCCTAATGATGACGACCTTACCTATCAGTTCGAGGTCTATTCTGACAGCGGGATGACGGCACTTGCTGCTTCATCGCCAGTGATTGCGGAAGAAACAAACACGACTTCATGGCAGCTGCCTCTGGAGCTTCTCGAAAATCAAACCTACTACTGGAGAGCCCGTGCTTATGACGGTCTGCTCTATAGTGGATGGATGCAACCGGCTTCTTTCAGAGTGAATGTATTGAACGATCCGCCGACAGCTCCGACACTATCTAGCCCTGCGGATTATTCTGAGGCCGATACACTTACGCCTATATTAACTGTAAACAACGCGACCGACCCCGACAGCGACAACCTTACCTATAATTTCGAGATTGCCTATGATATTGATTTTACACAAACTGCTGCAAGTCATATAGGCATATTTGAAGGAGCCGGGACGACATCGTGGCAGGTACCGGTCAATCTTACAGAAAACACATGGTATTACTGGCGCGCGCAGGCAGACGACTGGTTCATCGAAGGGCCGTGGATGACGCCTGCGAGGTTCTTTATCAATACGGCAAATGACGCCCCGTCAGCCCCTTCCATAATCAGTCCGTTAAATGGGAGCGAAATAACTGCGTTATTTGCTGATATTACCGTATCAAACAGCTTTGACCCTGATTCTTCCCAACTTACGTATATGTTTGAAGTAGACACGGCCGATTCTTTTGATTCTGCAGGCCTGATAATGTCATCCGGCATACCGGAAGGGCAGGGAACGACCTCATGGCGGGCAGAGGGATTAAACGATAACACATACTACTATGCCCGTACAAAGGCAAGCGACGGACTTGCGGAGAGCCCATGGTCTGATGTTGTATCCTTTTTCGTCAATACACATAATGACGCGCCGACAACACCTGCCCTGGCAAACCCCTCAAATGGAAGCGGTGTCAATGTATTCAGCCCTGTGCTTTCAATTCATAATTCGACTGACATAGACCACG
>JBFLYJ010000454.1:0-3095 GCA_040756635.1 Nitrospirota bacterium | reverse complement strand
GGAAACGATGAGAAGCGCTTTTCAACAAAGAACCTTTTTTTATCCAGATCATCTTCGAGCAACAGATATACCGGCCGCCCTAATGAAGAGAAAAAGGTTGAGACAGAAGGATCCTCCGGATTTTCAAACAGCTTGTTTCTGTATAAAAGTCGTTCTTTGTATGCGGGATTAGATACAGTATAATCCTCGTCTTTTATCACGTACAATCCCCTTTCCGCAATAGCAGCAGGTTCATAATTATTGTTAAATCCGCAGCAAGGCCAGTTAGTTTCCGTATAACTAAGCATCAGGATTGCGTTGGTAGGGGTATTTTCACGAAGCCATTCATAAGCCTCATTCTTATGCCTGTCCTGAGCATATATTATATGTTTGCCCTTGAATGAATAGTAATATTCGGTTGAGAGTGAAGATACGATATGAGATGATTCAACCATAACAGGGGTAAACAACAGAGAAACAAGGATTAGCGCGGTACTTAATCGTTTAACCCATTTACCGGTTATAAATACAGCCAGATCAGATAATGCGATCGCAAAGTACATTGACAGAAAAAGCGTCAGAATATAATTATATTTATAACTGTTATCAAAAGGCCATCGCGTAAACACAGTCAGTACCAGGCACAGTCCCGATCCAATAGCCAGAAAATAAATTTCCCTTGATAAAGAAAATTTTTTCACTGCGCCCCATACCCCGTAAGCAATTATGGGAAGTGGGATTATAAAGACGACCAGATTCTTGACAGACTGATCATAAAAGTCAAAGCTGAATATTCCACCCTGATCTCCTGAACTAACCTTTCTGGCGGCCATAATAAACAGCATGTAGGGGGCCACTATCAAACCTGCAATAATATACGGGATAGCTATTCTGGAGGCCTGTCTGATCTTATCTCCGATATTGCCATGATCGGATATAAAGACATAACACGTCCACATAGGGACAAAAAACAAAATAAAAATCGCCAGCGGCGGATAATTAATAAAACATGCGGAAACAATCAGAACCGCAATTATCATGTAGATTTTATTGCTGAAAGATTCACGTCTGAACAAAACAAACAGGTACGAATAACAGAGATTGATCGCCAGCTGCATCCCGCTAACGTTATATAGCTTATGGAGTGTAAACTGGCGCGTATCCGTCCACGGAAGCCCGCTGATCCAGGAGGACAGGACTTCGTACGGTTCAACCGGTGTTGCAGTCCATGTCGTAATTGATCCTAGCTTGTTAGTAAATAATTTCATGAGAAAAAACACGCCTGCATCGACCCTCATAAGGCCTATAATTGCAAAAGGGACGATATAACAATACGATTCAGAAACACCTATATTCCTCGCGAGGCCGTATGAAACACAAAAGATAAAGTAAAGCGATACAGCGTTGATCATGAACATAATCTGCAATTGCTGAAGATCTGATTTTACCGCGAGAGCGGCAACAAGCGCGTGAAAGCCCCAGTAATACCCTATGATAGTACCTCCCAATCCCGGATTTTCGGGAGGGAAGATGCCGTTTAGTATCTGTGTTACTAATAATGAATGGTGGAAGGCGTGGGCGGAAATTGCCAGCCGGTTAGCACCCAGGAACAAAGGAACACTTAACAACAGGGTCATAATCAGAGCAAATAATGCGAAAATTAATTCTGCTTTGGTAATTTCTACAGCCATATCGGACTTATTTCTTTTCCAAAAAACTATCTGATAAACAACAGCAATACCAATAAGCCCCTGTATCAAAGAATAAATATGCTGAATCGAGACCCCGGCAAAGAGAAGTCCTAATATCAATACGGAGCTTAATCCCACTGAAACGGGAAAGGCTATGACAAGATCTTCGAATAACAGCTTGCTTTTCCTGGTTAGCGTCAATACACATAACCCGGGGAGGTAACAGATATTCAATATAATCCCCGCTATCGAGAGATGTGGAATATACATCAGTATTGTTGATAATAGAAATAAAACAATTATCATCAGGTTAAGGGATCTTTCGTGCCATTTTTAAGAACCGCAAACCCGGGTTTCCATTATGCTGGTCCGTTGTTGCCCGAATTAATAAATGGAAAGAAACCTCCATATGTTTATGTTTTCTGAAAACGATCTGGCGTGATATCGATATTAAATACAGCAGCGTTAGGGACATTAATCGTTTTGTACAGGTTCAAGTTCTTTCCTGCGTGCCAGAGCAATATTACCCTGATTACGGCAACATGGGTAACGATCAATACACGGTTTACCGTAACCTCTTTTATTTTAATCCCGTTCAACACTCTTTCCTGCAGTTCTTTCAGTGTTTCCCTTCCCGGCAAACTGAGTTCTGCAGGCCGGGTCAGCCATATGTTCATCTCTTCAGGGTAAAGACGGGCTACATCAGATTCGGACAGCCCCTCCCAGGGGCCCATTTCCATTTCCCGGAATGCGTTGTCAGATATAATGTCCTTCCCGAGTTTCGCGCTGATTATCTCAGCTGTCTGGACAGCCCTCTGTATCGGGCTTGTATATATAGTATCTATCTTTAAGGATGCTAGCCTTTCCGCGACTTCTTCAGCCTGACATATGCCTTCAGGTGTGAGACTTTCCTGGCTTTTGCCGGCATATATTTTTTTTATGTTTGAAAAGATTTCTCCATGTCTCACCAGAATTAAATTCATTAATACCTGATATATAAACATCCTGATTTTATGCATCGAAAATTAAATAATAGGGGATATAAAATTAAGATCATACTATTACTATGATGAAAAGAGTGGTCGCGTTTCCCCTGATATAATAAATATCAGTTTGAAGCAAGGGATTTGCACAAATACTGCATCAGCATATGGACCGCTATCATATGGACATCCTCAACTTTTTGCATGTCGTTAACTGATGCTACGAGCGGCACGTCGGCAAGTCGGGCCAGCTTCCCCCCATCAAAGCCGGTCAACCCGATGGTCAAGGCGCCCTTTTCTTTAGCATATGATATAGCCTGCAAAACATTCTCTGAGTTGCCGCTTCCTGATATCCCTATCACAACATCACCAGGTTGCAGAAAATTTTTTAACTGTTCCACAAATACTTTGTTGTATGAAAGGTCATTAGCATAAGCCAGCA
>JBFLYJ010000453.1:0-3114 GCA_040756635.1 Nitrospirota bacterium | reverse complement strand
ACTGGCGACGGGGTCAATGACGCGCCGGCACTGAAGAACGCGGACATGGGGGTCGCCATGGGGATCGCCGGCACGGAGGTCGCGAAAGAGGCGGCCGACATGGTCCTCCTTGACGACAATTTCGCAACCATAGTAAACGCGGTAGAAGAAGGCAGAACAGTCTACAGTAATATCAAGAGGTTCATCGCTTATGTCCTTACCAGTAATGTCCCGGAAATACTCCCATTCATCGCGTTCGTCCTGTTCGACATCCCTCTTCCCCTGACCGTTGTACTGATACTGTCGATAGACCTCGGCACCGATCTTCTCCCAGCGCTAGGTCTCGGGGTCGAAACCCCCGAGTTTGACGTTATGAGACAGCCTCCCAGGCCGAGAAACGAGCGTCTGCTCAGCCCGAACCTCCTCTTCATGTCCTACGGTGTCATCGGGATGCTCCAGGCAGCCGCCGGTTTCTTCTCCTACTTCGTCATCCTGATCAACGGTGGATGGACACGGGGTGCGCAGATCTCATCAACCGACCCGCTCTACCTGAAGGCGGTGACCGCGTTCTTCGCAAGCATAATCATCTGCCAGATAGCGGACGTGTTTATCTGCAGGACCCGAAGGGACTCTGTGCTTAAGAAAGGACTGTTCACAAACAGGCTTGTCCTGTTCGGCATCGCGTTCGAGCTGCTTTTACTCGCAAACATAGTCTATAATCCGTATACGCACAGATTATTCGGCACATATCCGCTCTCACTGTTTGAACTCTCCCTGTCTGTCCCATTTGCGCTATGGATATTCTTCGGTGATGAATTGAGAAAGTATCTGATCAGGCGAAACGTTGCGTTTGTGCAGAGGTATCTGAACTGGTAAATACATCACTGGTGTCGCTTTTCCCTCCCCGTGGCGGACCTTTTTTCGTTTTGCGCCAGGCACTGCGTAAATCATGACTAATCCAGTTAACAGGGCAGGTACAGAGACCTGCCCCGTCCGACAATTCCGCTAAACTTTCTGGAAAGGAAGTCATTTAAGACCCCGTGAAATAGTAGCGCAGCCCGATGCCGGCATTTAAATCAACATCAGTGTCGGGAGAAACCTGAAAGACCGGCGCGATTTCCAGATAAAGCTCTATCGGCGTAGAGGCGATCCAGTAAGAAGCTCCTGCCACCGCCCTGAAACCGAACTCGTCATCTTCATCCTTGTCCTGAAACCTGACCCCCGCTCCAAAATAGCCCGCGAGTTTACCCTTTTGGGGCTGAGGAAAGAGTTTCCATTCATGCCAGAGAAAGTCGGAATAAAAAATCATGTCATTATCGAAACCCAGCCCGACATCTATCGCGGCATTGGAATCGATCCAGTATTTCAGAGTCGGGCCTACAGGGTCACCCAAAACAACTCCCGCTCCGAACGCTCCTTTGTCATGCGCATAAACTGCGTTACTATTGACGGCAAAGAACACAAGGGTAATTACAAACAATACAACAGGTGCGAATCGCATAGCGATATACCTCCTTTTTGATTTTGAATTTTCTGTAATAGTCTTTAACCTGATTATCTTGCTTGCTTAGACAGGGCTAATTCTTTTTATAGAGCAACTAGCATGCCACCTGTTATTGAATTTGTAACCCCCTGAATTCATGGAATATGTTTTCATGATAGCCTTCGCCGTATGATATATTTCGTTTAATACTGCATGGATTTCCCTTCAGACATGTCGGAAAGCAGTCTTGCGGCTAGGTACCTGGATGAAAATGAAGACTGTGATATACTTATCTCCATGTTCAGGGTGCGCCGGATCTATGATGACGTCCTCCCGGTCAACAGGGAGGCCATAGCCCAGGTTCAGAATATCCTGCGGACACAGTTCCATCTCCTTCACGAGGACGACATAAAAAAACTCCCGGAGCAGCTCCGTAATCCGCTGAAGTACCGTTTTCGTTCCATCCTGCTGATCGCGGATGATGGAAAGGGAAATGTGAAAGGGTTTGCCCTCATGCTCCACGCTCCGGACCTTAATTTCTGCTACCTCGATTTCATATCTGCAGAGCAGAAGACCATGGGCCGGGGTATCGGCAGCGTGCTTTATGAGCGCGTGCGCGAAGAGTCAAGATACTTAAAAACAGTCGGCCTTTTTTTCGAATCACTCCCGGATGATCCCAAACTCTGCCGTGATCCTCTGGTGCTCAAACAAAACGCATCCAGGCTCCGATTTTACGAGAGATACGGGGCCCGTCCTGTGATCAACACGGCTTATGAGACGCCCCTGAAACCGGGTGACGACAATCCGCCTTATCTTGTCTTCGACGACCTTGGACAGAACATAATGCTGTCCCGTGAGCAGGCCCGCACCATCGTTCGTGCCATCCTTGAGCGAAAATACGGACAACTCTGTCCGAGGGACTATGTAAATATGGTCGTGGAATCATTCACGGATGACCCTGTCAAGCTACGGGGAATGAAGTATGTAAAGAAGGAACCGCTGGTACAGATAAAACAGGACATCCCCGTTGACAAACGTATCGTGCTGATCATCAACGATGAGCACTGGATACACCACGTTCAGGAGCGCGGATATGTAGAATCCCCGGTGAGGATCAGGTCGATATTGAAAGAGATCCGGAAAACGGAGTTCTTTCATGATGTCAGGCCGGACCATTTTTCCGAACGCTTTATCACAACGGTGCATAATCCCAAATATGTCGATTACTTTAAAAAGGTCTGTGCCGGCCTGGAACCCGGCAAGTCCGTTTATCCCTATGTATTTCCCATACGGAATGCCGCGCGTCCGCCGCGCGAGCTTTCGGTGCGCGCGGGATACTACTGCATAGACACGTTCACCCCCCTTAACAGAAACGCATATCTTGCAGCGAAAAAGGCCGTGGACTGCGCCCTCTCTGCAGCAAAAAATATTCTTTCGGGTACCCGGCTGGCCTACGCGCTTGTGCGGCCGCCGGGACATCACGCGGAGAGAAACGCCTTCGGGGGCTTCTGCTATTTCAATTCATCGTCGATCGCCGCGAACTACCTCAGCCTGTCCGGGAAGGTGGCTGTTCTCGATATGGACTATCACCACGGCAACGGCACACAGGACATCTTCTATGAGCGTTCTGATGTGCTGACCGTATCAATCCA
>JBFLYJ010000452.1:0-3118 GCA_040756635.1 Nitrospirota bacterium | reverse complement strand
CCCAGTTTCGGCCTTGACAGGGAGTAGTATTCATAGGCGGACGCCCTGGCGGCGATCAGGCACGCAGATATTGCGGAGCCTAAAAGCAAGAGTATACATTTTCTGGAACACAGTTTCATTAACATCGTTCGTTGTCAAGATTAATTAAACAAGCTTTCGTCAAGGTCTTTCTTTAATAAATATCTGGTCTTCCCTAAGTGGGGATTATGACACGAAGTGCATTCTTCTTTTTTTCGATGGTCTTCGGTATCAAGGATGAGACCCGGCGCATGGCAGGCAGTGCATAATTCACTGGAGCTGCGCTTTTTTAGCATAAAAGGGAAGGTGGATGCATGAGGACTGTGGCAGTTTATGCATATCCCCTCCGATACAGGACCGTGGATCCATAGTCCCCGGCTGAAGGCTGAATTAACGGACTTAGATGCGTGACAATCTACGCACAGGTCTTTGATGGGCATAACGAGTCTGCCGGAAACATTCTGCTCGGTCTTTATTACTGATTTGCCTTTACTGTCCACGGAAGACCTGAAGGTAGCGCTCTGTGATGTTGAGTGGCACTGAAAACACTGCTGGGCGCCGTATGGTCCATGAGTATAGGATACAATCGTTATGTCCTCTTTTCTTTTTCTTAAAATTTCCTCACCGGTCAGCCCCCTTTTTTCGTCAGAAGATGTCTCGACCCTGTCGGGATGGGGGACCCCGGTGAAAAAAAAGGTCAATACTTTATATCTGGTGTATTTATCACAGCCCGTGAAAACTGAGAATGAAATACAGATAAAAAAAACCCATATAATATATTTGTTTAACCCTGGTTCTATCAATCTAATTCGATTTTTTTCTTGGGTACGCCCGGGAGCGCTTTTCCGGTCCACTCGCCGAAACCATACACATTGATTTTATGTTCACCCAGCATATTCCCTACGTAAACTAAGTACTTGATATTAAAGTTTTTATCGACATATTTCTGAAAATACTTAATGTTATCGTTATCTATATATATAGAATTCGGGAGATACATACTGCCGGGGTTAGGTCCGAAACCTCCGAAAAAGAGCAGCAAAAGAGTGGATTCGTTATTAAAAATCTGAACATTTTCAAATGCCGTATCCACGGCATAGACGTATCCTTCATCATCAACGGCGATACCTTTGGGCCGCGCAAAGCCCCCGAGGGTGTCTCCGGGATAACCGTACTGCTTCTCATATTGCCCGTCGGGACTGAATTTTTCTATCCTGAAATTAAAAGAGTCATCAACATATAAATTGCCCTCACTGTCCAGAGTGATATGGGACGGCCTGTGCATCTTGCCGGGTTCCGCGCCGGAACCCCCTATGGTATGAATCGTTTCACCCGAATCGAGGTCGACGACCGCAATATGGTGTTTATCGAAATCCGCGACATACATTTTTTTCCCGTTCACCGCGACATCAAGAGGTTTTTCAAACTGTCCTTCCTTCCCGTATGCAGTCACGAACTCGTCATTTTCGTTAAATACTACTATCTGTTTTCTGCCGAAATCCGCGACATATTTATAACCTGAAGGTGTTATCCATAAACCTCCGGGCTGATCAAGCGAACCTTCAGCCTCATCTTTGATAAAGTCGAACACCATTTTATCGAAATCGATGATCAGGATCTTTCTGTAGGTCCGGTCGGAGATGTAGAGTTTGCCAGGCACGGACGCAATATCATAAGGTCTCGCAACCATCTTCATCGACTTGGTTTCACCCAGCAAAAATTCCCTGAATGCACTCGCCTTTTTACCTATGTCTTCTTCGGAAGAAATTGATGTGAGGTACTGTAGCCGGGGATATTGGGGCAGTGACGGGTAAAAGACGGTTTCTATTTTCTCCTGGGTAGCTGCACAGCTCATAAACAGCAGTAAGATGAGCGGCATTATACATCTTCTTATCATGATCCCTCCTGAAGTATTGTTCTATTGTTCGGCGGCGGATTTTTTTGCTTTTTCCTTTTCACGCTCAATGTCATCTTTTCTGCTCTGATCAAGCTCTTTTTCAGTCGCATTTTCTCCCGGCAAAGGATCTGTCTTTATGAAGTTGAACTCAGGTTTGTACCTGTCATACTTCGCGAGCCTGTGGCAACTGGTGGCGCACTGACCGCCGGATTCTGTTTTTTCATAATCAACAGTCAGCATCCGCTGACCGAACATGAATGTGTTATTCAGGAGCTTTGGGTTTTCAAGACCATGCGGACTATGACAGACTTTGCATGTACGGCCTTTAATCTTGTCAATATGTCTGAAGTGGAGATTGACGTTCCCGTTTCTGAACATAGTCAACGACAGCGTTCTGGGAGTGCTCAAGACATTGTCCAGGTCTTTATGGCATTCACCGCATAAAGCATAGATGCCGGGTTTATAGGATGCATAAACACCTTCTGGATAGGGCAGCTTCAGATGTCTGAAATTATCGCTTGAATGGGCATCATGGCATGCGGTACACTTGCCTTCCGCAAACGGCTTATGGAGCCGATTTTCCTCATTGTCGGATATGACTTTGGGAGGAGTTTTGATCAGACCTTCCGGCGGAATGGTGTCCTCCCTGTGGCACTGGGCGCAGAGGTCCCTTGTTACCTCCGGGATTTTTTTGAAGTCATGCCTCCCCTGTGTGACAATTACATGGCATCTGTCGCACTTCATACCGTCGATACCGATGGCATGAATGAACTTTTTCTTTTCCATCCCGGCATGACAGGACGCATTAATACATGACACCCCTGGTTCCAGAACGATTTCTTTAAGACGTTCTTCAGCGGCCTTTTCAGACCGGCCGGTATCCGGGACTGCCGGTGTGTCTTCAGCTCTTACGGAGTTTGTCAGAAAGAGGTTAAGAAATACAACGGACAAAATATATAGGCTTTTATTCAGAATATTCATCATAGTGATAAAAATTATAATACAACATTCCCGAGCATTACTATAGCACTGCGGCTGAAAGTCTGCCCTCAGGGATTTAGTGAGGCGTGATAATTTCAGACCTGATTTTATATGTGATAATGACAAGATATATAATATCCCCTCTCG
The DNA here is from genome assembly GCA_040756635.1 of Nitrospirota bacterium. Classification (GTDB taxonomy): domain Bacteria; phylum Nitrospirota; class Thermodesulfovibrionia; order UBA6902; family UBA6902; genus UBA6902. The sequence goes on along the minus strand of JBFLYJ010000452.1, from coordinate 75 downwards.
AATAAAAAAAAGGTGGGGATACTTTATCCCCACCTTTTAAAGATACGAATGTTAGACCAGTACTATTTTACGTGA
>JBFLYJ010000451.1:0-3127 GCA_040756635.1 Nitrospirota bacterium | reverse complement strand
AAGTGAGGAAATATAATAATCTTTATTACGGCGCCAGCATCAACCCGTACAGGACGGACGCAATCAACAGGCTTAATACTGCTGCAGAAGAGGGTGCTGTCCTTGTGAAATGGCTCCCCTCGATCCAGCATATTGATCCTGCTGACGAAAGGCTCAAACTTTTTTATATGCGTATGAAGGAGCTTGGCATGCCGCTCCTTACCCATACCGGAGACGAACATTCCTTTACCAGGGCCCGAAATGAACTGAGCGACCCGCAACGGCTCAAACTTCCTCTTAGTCTTGGAGTTACAGTGATCGCAGCGCATATGGCAACGACCGGGAATAACGGCGGGGAGGAAAATATCGACAGGCTGCTGCCAATGTTTGATGCATATCTGAACCTGTATGCCGATATATCAAGCCTCACCCAGGTCAATAAGCTGCGCTACCTGAAAAAGATCCTCAGGCATAAAGAAGTACACGGCAGACTGCTTTATGGGACCGATATGCCTTTACCTCAGACCGGCATCACTTCTCCGGTCTTCCACCTCTTCAGGCTATCACCGCGCACGCTGATCTCTCTTCTCCTCACTGACAATCCATGGGACCGTGACGTGAAGCTCAAGCAGAGCATCGGATTTCCGGAGGAGATATTTACAAATGCCGCTTCAGTATTGCGGATGAAAGACCGAAACCCAATCATAATTGAATCTAGAAGGGGAAAACGTGGCTAAACATCAGGTTGAAAACATGGGTCATTCTGAAAGCAGGCTTTCGCGCTCCTTCGGATGGCTGAACGTCACACAGTTTGCGGGCGCGTTAAACGACAATATCTTTAAGCTGTTGATCGTCTTTTTCCTGATCCATGCGAATGGAGCAGAAAAGGCAGGGACAATCTCCGCAACAGCAGGCGCTGTCTTCGTGGTTCCTTTTCTGCTTTTTTCGTCAGCAGCCGGGATACTGGCAGACCGCATCAGTAAGCAGAGAATCATCGTGGCCGTAAAGGTGATTGAAGTCATAGTCATGTTGCTGGGGACCGTGGCGTTTTTTACAGGCAGTGAAGCCGGACTCTACCTGACGCTCTTTCTGATGGCTTCACAGAGCGCGCTCTTCGGTCCGGCAAAATACGGCATCGTTCCTGAAATCGTAAGGACTGAGCAGCTTTCCCGGGCGAACAGCTTTATCGAATCATTTACGTATCTCGCCATCATCGCGGGAACTGCCGTTGCCCCTCTCCTTTCGATGATCAGCGCCAATTATGCACTAGCAGCTGTATGGTGCGTGGCTGTAGCGATCGTTGGGCTCCTTACAAGCCTGAAGATAGACCAAACATCCCCGGCCGGATCGAACAGAAAGGCTTCGCTCTTTTTTCTTGGAGAAATATGGGAGACACTTGGGAGCATCAGAAGGGACGGATATTTGTTTCTCGCGGTGATCGGGTCGGCTTATTTTATGTTTACGGCGGCTTTTTCACAGATCAATCTTATCCCGTACGGCATTGAAAAGCTGGGCCTGATCCAGGAACAGAGTGGTTATCTCTTCTTTGTCGCCGCACTCGGCATCGGCATCGGCTCTTACCTCTCCGGCAGGCTTTCGGGAAGGAATATCGAGTTCGGGGTGGTGCCCGTGGGTGCTATCACACTCAGCATTTCACTGGCGGCCCTGCATCTGGTCCCTGCGGAATTGACCGCTGTCCTGACTGCCATTTTTGCACTAGGTATCGGCGCTGGGCTTTTCATTGTGCCTCTTCAGTCGTTTATCCAGTTTCGCAGCCCCAGTGACCGGAGAGGAGAGGTCCTCGCGACCGCGGGTTTCCTGGGCTGGGTCAGCGTACTTCTTGCATCCGGCCTTGTATATCTGCTTACGGGTCATCTCGGACTGTCCGCCTCCGACGGATTTATAATCATCGGGGCCTTAACGATGCTCATGACGCTGATAACATTGTTCATACTGCCTGACTTCCTGGTCCGCTTCCTGACGCTTATATGCGTGAAGGTGTTCTACCGGATCAGAGTGATCGGATTGAACAATATACCTGTGAGCGGACCGGCGCTGCTTGTGCCGAACCATGTCTCATGGGTGGACGCACTGCTTTTGTCCGCGACCCAACAGAGACGGATACGTTTTCTTATGGAGCGTTCAATATACGAAACCCGCTATCTGAAACAGCTCCTTAAATTAATGGGAGTGATCCCCATTTCATCGGATGATCCGCCCAAGGAGATCCTGCGGTCGATCAAGGCTGCCCGGGAGGCGATAGCCGCGGGATATATGGTCTGCATATTCGCGGAAGGTGCTGTTACCCGAAACGGAATGATCCAGAGTTTCAGAGAAGGCCTGGAACGCATCGTCAAAGGGACAGAGGCCCCTGTCATTCCGGTCTATTTGGGCGGGTTATGGGGGAGTATCTTCAGCTATGCCCACGGCAAACTGGTTTCGCGCTGGCCGGTCAGGCTACCATATCCAGTAACGATCATCTTCGGGCGTCCCCTTTCATCAGGATGCGCCGTCAATGAAGTGCGGCAGGCGGTTGAGGAACTGTCGTGTGATTATTTCAATTCAAAGAAGTCTGACCGCAGATCACTTTCTGAAGCTCTGATCAGATCGGTGCGTAAGCACTGGAGGCATCCGGCGATATCGGACTCTACCGGCAGACGGCTCAGCTTCGGTAAGATGCTGACCGCTTCATTGCTCTTATCCACTGAGTTCAGGAAGAAGACAGCGGGAAGCGACAGTGTGGGAGTATTGCTCCCCTCATCAGTTGGAGGGGTGCTTGTGAATATCGGATTGACCATGCTCGGTAAGGTCCCCGTAAATCTTAACTATACCGCGTCATTACAGGCCGTATGCTCTGCTGTTAAGCAATGCGGTATTAAGCGCATCATTACATCAAGGGCCTTCATGGAAAAAATCTCGCTGGTCGAGATTCCGGCTGATTACCTCTATCTGGAAGACATATCCGAAAGGACAAGTTTCGCAGTAAAGCTACAGGCATGGATCAGGGCGCGCCTTATTCCAGCGGGCTCACTGGTTAAGCGGAAGGGCTTTGATCCGGACCGCCCCGCCACCATCATTTTTTCATCAGGGAGCACGGGAGATCCAAAGGGCATCGTGCTTTCGCATCATAATATCATGTCAAACGTCG
>JBFLYJ010000450.1:0-3133 GCA_040756635.1 Nitrospirota bacterium | reverse complement strand
CTCATCAGGACATCGCGTCGGAACTGGGGACATCGCGGGAGGTGGTCAGCAGGATACTCAAGCATTTCGAATCCGAACGTCTGCTCTCTCTTAAGCGCGGCAATATACATGTCGGGGACATCAGCGGGCTAAGAAAAAAGGCCGAACAGGGGATGTAACAAAAACAGTTCATCTCAGCAGCGCCCGACCGTCTCCTTTCATCTTTACATCCGGCCGTCAGATTAAACGATACGTATCATCATGCAGGTCAATAGCAACCACCATGGTCCGGCGTCCCTCATTCACGAAGATAACCCCGCACCCTTTCCTGTGGGACTGACTGTATCACAATAACGAAAAGGCATGTATTGTCATTCCGGACTTCCGTTCTCCGCAGTATCCTGCTTCACTGCAGTGCTACGAAGGATGAATGTCCGGAATCCAGACTTTTTTAAGTATTACAAGCCTCTGGATCCTGAATCAAGTTCAGGATGACAGTAGAACACAGTCTGCGCGGGCTATAGGACCATATGCTAATGTGACTTTGTCACAGACACGGTACGGATTCTGAGGTATTCTTTTATCACAGCAGATATAACATAAACGAAAAGGAGGACACACCATGAAAAAGAACATTGGCAACATAGACAGGACCCTGAGGCTAATAGGAGGAGCTGTAATAGTCGGACTGGGATTTTATTATCAGAGCTGGCTTGGCGCGATAGGGATAATTCCCCTGTTTACCGCGTTGGTCAGATGGTGCCCGCTGTACACGATATTCGGGTTGACGACCTGCAGGGACTCATCGTGCAGCACATCATCATGCTGCTCCGGCAAGGGTCACGTTCATACGTCGTAGGATTTATGAACTGCCAGACAGATAGACCGGTATCTTATTATCGGCGCGGCCCCGCTCCCCCCCCTCGGAGCAATGAGCGCCGATAATACGTGCAAAGGCTGTTTCTTACGGGAACAGCCTTTTTTTCATGACCTTAATTATGATATTCTTTTAACGGACCCGCCGGAAGGAGGTCGAAATATGGCCCGGACAATAAAATCACCATTCATATGCCATGTCTTTGTATGTACGTTTGACCGTGAGGGAAAAAAGAAGTCCTGCGCGGACAATAATAGTCCGGAGATCAGGAAAGCCCTGAAAGACGAGGTATCGAAGAGGGGCTGGAAGGACCGTGTGCGAGTTTCGCAGAGCGGCTGTCTCGGTGCCTGTGACCACGGCCCGGTCGTCATTATCTACCCGCAGGACATCTGGTTTTCGGAAGTGTCTGCAGATGATGTCGGATTGATCCTTTCCAAAGTTGAAGAAATCCTTAAAAAGAATAGTAAGGCCTGAATCATTCGTAATTTTAATCCACCGGACTCCTCACCGCCAGCCCCGGCGTGTTCAGGACATGGGTGTAGATCATGGTGGTTGAAACATCAGCGTGCCCGAGCAGTTCCTGAACAGTGCGGATGTCATAGCCGCTTTCAAGGAGATGAGTGGCAAAGGAATGGCGCAGGGTGTGACAGCTTACCTTTTTATTAATCCCGGTATCTTCAGCAGCTTTCTTTACCGCCCTCTGAAGGGCGCTTTCATGCACATGATGTCTTCTTACTTTCCCGCTTCGCGGGTCCACGGACAAATTGCCTGAGGGAAACACATACTGCCATATCCATTCCTTCGGCGCATTCGGATATTTTCTCTCAAAAGAAGGCCACAGATACGCGTAGCCGTATCCTTTGGCGATGTCTTCCTGATGCAGATTCCTTACGGAACCGAAGTGTTCTTTTAATGGCACATGATACCGTTTCGGCAGCATGGTGATACGGTCTTTCTGTCCTTTACCATCACGTACGAGAATTTGATGCCGGTCAAAATCAATATCTTTTACCCTTAACCTTACACACTCCATGATCCGCAGCCCGCTTCCGTAAAGCAGCCCGGACATCAGCCCAAGCATTCCCGGAAGCTTTTCAATCAGCCTGTTTGCTTCCTCATGGGTCAATACACCGGGCAGGCGGCGTGGACGTCTGGCCCTTTCAAAATCGCCTATTGTACCCAACTCCTGTTTCAGCACATGATCAAAGAGAAAGACAAGCGCATTAAGGGCAAGGTTCTGCGTGCTTGCCGCGACCTGCCGGTTGACCGCGAGATATTCGAGATATCTCCTGACATCAGCGGCCTTCATTTCTTCCACGGGTTTCAACCTGCTGAAATACAGGAACCGTCGTATCCACTGTTCATAAGCCTGCTCGGTCCGGATCGAATAATGACGTACCCGTATCTCTGTCCTCAGAGTTTCAAATAAGTCTTTATATGTCCGGTCAAGTTCCGGATGATGTGACGCCTTATGTAAAATTCCTGAAGGCGGCCCCTCGATTGGCACGGAAGCCCCTGCTTCTGCGTCAGACGGATGCAGAGATGGATGCACCTGCTTAATCTGCAAGGCCCATGATGCACTGAATAATTCTTTATATATGACGAACAGTGCGTTCTTTACCTGTTCTATCTGCCAGGATTTAATATTGTCTTTCCCTGCGAGATGCTCAATAAAAGACGTCACATCCTCTAATGTACATGTCCCGAGTCTTTTCCCTTTTACATAGCGGGCGAACTGCTGTACCCAGTTCACATACCACTGCACGTTTTTCCTGTGCATCCTTTTTTTCTCCAGAAGATTTCGAAACGAAGACCAAACGTCCTGCGATGATGATACGGCGTTATTGACCGGCCTGGGTTGAGATGACATAGAGCCCCCTTGTTAAGATGGTTATGAACAGTCCCCGGCCTTAGAACTTAAAGGTCACTCATAATAACAAATTTATCTTGATTTTTCCCTTGTGCTGGTTTAATATCTTGTATATCCTTGATTTCTTAGATAATTCGACAATCGCAGTAAGAAGGGTACGCATCAAAAGGGGGAAGTGGCTCGAATCTAATAATGATTATAAAAACTATACTGATGCATTAATTACTGTACTATACTGCAGCAGTAGTAATAGGTAATGGCCGCATCAATATAATATACTGTTATGTGTAAGAAGATTATATCCCTCGGAGGTGGACAGGGTAGAATATTTTATTAACCTTAAAAATTATGATAAGGATGCTGGCCACTGATTAAGGTCCTACCTAAGAGCCCAAATTAAACCTTTG
>JBFLYJ010000045.1:0-12750 GCA_040756635.1 Nitrospirota bacterium | reverse complement strand
GCACTCAAATATGTACAGATGATTTTCCCCTATCTTGACAGCAAGGTACTCGAAGCGTATTTCAGCATTCCCCTAAAATATCTGAACCATCAGAAAGCTCACTGTTACGCAGGGTTTTACCGTATAAAGGATTTCGGAAAATATCAGGCAACAAGCTATCCCTTTTCACTAAGAAACGAAACCAGGTTTCCGCTTGGAATATGCATGTTAAGGTTCCTGAGCATGAAAATAAATAACCTGAAAAGTGTATTCACAAATTCGCCGTATAAGGGAAATTGGAATGAAATACATCATAAAATATATGAGGAGATATCCTCTTCGCAGCTCTTCAATTCTGACTTTCTCAGAGACCATTTCTCACATAAGAAAATCGGACCAAGAGTCCTCTACAAAATGCATACTCTAAACAGGTTTTATATATATTTTATTACCGGTAAGAACTACTACTGATAAAGATGCATCCTGCCATATAATCGGAAGAGCATAAAGTACATGAAAAAACTATTGGCATATTTTTTCTATCTTCTTTATAACCTGGGGCCTCGCTGGTTGCCAAATTCTGACCCACATATGTTTAGATGGTGCAAGTGGGTTAGATATATTATTGCGAAAGGAATCATCAAGAAATGCGGCAAGAACGTAAATATCCAAAATCGTGCAAGATTTGGGCATAACTTGGTCATTGGAAATAATTCTGGTTTGGGCGAAAATTGTCGTATAGGTTCAGGAACAATTATTGGTAATAACGTAATGATGGCCCCTGATGTCATCATAGTTGCAGAAAACCACAAATATACAAAAGAAACTTTCGAAGGATGGATAAAGAAACCGGTAACAATAGAGGATAATGTCTGGATCGGTTATCGTGTAATAATTCTTCCGGGCGTAAGGATAGGCAGGAATGCTATCGTTGGTGCGGGTGCTGTCGTTACAAAAGATGTCCCGCCCTACGCGATTGTCGGAGGCGTTCCTGCGAAAGTCATAAAAATGCGGGAATAGCTTAAGACAAAAATATTGACATGAGAATTTTAATAATAACTCAAATGTTTCCATGTAAGCGTCATCCTTCATCGGCTATTTTCTTTGCAAATCTTCTGAAAGAATTAGCTGCCAAGGTCGATGAATTGATTGTAATAACCCCAAGGCCTTATATCCCGAGAGTATTCACTAAAATAAAGAAAAGATGGGCCAGATGGTATCTGGACCCAATGGTATCCAATGAACTCAATATGGAAATCATAAGGCCCTATTTTCTTTCTTTCCGGGGCATGGCCTATGAAGGGATCAATGGTATATTGATGCACTTAAGTCTATTCAAACTGATAAATGATGTAGTCAAGAGAAGAAAAATTGAATTGATACTGGGATATAACATGATACCGGAAGGGATTGCAGCAGTTTGGCTGGCTAAAGCATTGAACTTACCCGTCGGATTTTGGGCAATTGGTTCTGATGTCAACAATTTTGGATTCTACAATTCTGGAACTCGTTATCTTGTCAAAAAATGCATTGAAGAAAGCAATATTATTTTTACGGAAAGCTTGGATTTGGAGAACAATATAAGAAGTATTTCTTCAAATCCCTTAAATATAAAGACTTTCTATAAAGGAATTGATATTTCTAATTTTCGCGATTTACCCCCAAGGAATTCACTTTTTCGAAAATTATTTTTGGATGAGGGGAAGAAATATATATTATTTGTTGGCAGGCTTATTTATGACAAGGGGATTTATGAGCTTGCAGAGGCATTCAGCACTATTGCCGGAAGATATCACAATATCGATTTGATATTTATCGGCGAAGAGATCGAAAAAGAGAAGCTCATTGCTGGATTGAGTAGTTATGGGATATCTGACAGAGTGATTTTCAAGGGAATGATTCCTTATAGAGAGGTGGCATATTATATGAAGGTGTCAGATCTTCTCGTCCTGCCCACTTGGGCAGAAGGACTGCCGAATGTTGTGATGGAAGCCATGGCTGTTGGCCTTCCCGTGGTGGCTACAGATGTTGGTGGGATTCCTGAAGTGTTGGAGAATGAAGTTACCGGCCTGTCTGTTCCGGCAAAGAATACAGAGAAATTGTCCGAGGCAATGATCAGAATGCTTGCGGATAGAGAATTACGGGAGCATTGCATAGCTAATGCAAAAAACCTCATACACGAAAAATTTGACGTCAAAAAAAATGTTAACAAGTTATATTACCTTCTCAGTGAGCTGAAGAATAATCATGCGCATGCCTGAAAACCAGACTTTCATTCCTTCTTAAATTATGGTCATTCCATGAAAAAGAAGGCCTGCATCATACATAAAGTTGACTCACTTGATGCCCGCTCGTTCTATAAGGAAGGCCGGACTCTTAATAAGGCAGGGTTTGACGTAAGCATACTCGGGCTGTATGAGAGTCGCAGCACAGTCGATGGTATCAAGCTGTCCGGATTCAAACCTTCAAAAAGCAGACTTTTGAGGTTTCTGGTTACGAACTATCAGATTTTCAGAAAAGCCCTGAAAGACAGCGCCGACATATATCATTTTCATGATCTGGACTTTATCCCGTGGGCCATATTGCTTAAGGCGCTGACTAAGGCTAAAGTCGTTTATGACATACATGAGGCGTATCCGGAATATATGCTTATAAAATCGTATATTCCAAAGCCGATGAGAAAATTCCTCTCTGTCTTTGTTTCCACAATCGAACAATCATCCGTTCATTTCTTCGACGGCATTATACCCAATGACAACTTCATCTCAAAAAGCTTCAGACACAGGAGAAATATTACGATTTTCAATTTCCCCACGCTGGACTTTTTCCAGGATGGGAACGCGACAGTCTGGCAGGAGAGGGAATATGATCTCTTTTATCACGGCAGTTTGCCGAAATATCACTTTGAGATTATGATGGAAATAGCGGAAAAACTAAATGCAGAAAAGATAGGGAACAAATGGGGTATCGTTACAAAGGATGATCAGATTATCATCTGGGCAAAACAGGAACTGAAGAAGAGAAATCTGACTGCCAACTTCGATTTCCTGCCCTATACGGACTACCTGAATGTTTTTGAATATCTGAGTAGGGCAAAAATCGGCATTATCCCCCTCCCACCCTATAAGAAATTCATGAAGAATATCCCCCTGAAAATGTTTGAATTCATGGGGTGCGGACTGCCGGTTGTCCTGTCCGACCTACCTCCTTCAAGGCAATTTATTGAAGGGAGAAACTGCGCAATAGCTGTTGAGCCCGATAATATCGGTGAATATGCAAAGGCAATTAAAATGCTTCTGAACAACTCCGGGAGAGCCGTTGAAATGGGGCAGAACGGGAAGAAATTGATATTCGAAAATTATAATTGGAGCAATGAAGAAGAGAAGCTGCTGAAACTGTATAGTGATTTGATAGGCAGGGCTGTTTTCTCAGGCAACGAGGGAAAAGGGTGAAAAGCAATAATTCAGGGGTTATCATAAACGCTGACGACTTCGGGATAACCAGTGGTGTAAACAGGGCTATCTTCGAACTGGTTGACGCAGGTGTTTTGACAAGCACATCGGTTATGAGCAATATGCCTGATTTTGAAGAAATATTGAATCTGAAGAACAGGATAGGAATCGGTATGCATTTCAATCTGACTGTGGGAAGACCGGTAACAGAGCCGCAAAAGGTGCGCTCTCTAATAAATGAAGAGGGAAATTTTCCCGGATTATCCCAATTGATCCAGAGGATAAAACAGAGAAGGATTTCACCTCAAGAGACAGAAATAGAGCTCGATGCACAGATCAGGCGTCTTGCGGATACGGGAATAAATCCGGATCACATCAATTCCCACGAGTCGCTCATCAAGTACCCTTTTTTTTCGGCAATCATCAGGCGATTAGCTCTGAAATGCGGTATCAGGGCTGTCAGAACATACACACCAAGAAAATTTGATTATCACAGGTTACTGAGTCCGAGAAAAATCCTTATATCAATCTATCTGGAGTTTCAGAAAGCTATTTGGAAAGCTAACGGTTTTACGATGGCTGACAGATATGATTCATTAATAGAACCAGAGCTGAATTATGAAAAAGCCTTTCACAAGCTGAAAGATATCTTTCAGAGTTTAAGGCCCGGTGTTTTGGAAATCGGAGTTCATCCGGGTTATTGTGACGAAGGTGAAGAATTCTTGGGAGAATATATTTTCGAACGAGAAATTGAATTAAAATCACTCATGAGTCCGGAATTTAGAGATGTTGTAAAACATTCGAATGTAAAAATGATCACTTTTAAGGAAATAGGGAACTGAGCGATTTTCCACTAAGCTATTTTGTCTATCTGAACTGTGCAATTTTTTTAAAATATCTTATCATGAACAAGCTTAAAAAATAACACGTGAACTATGATTACCCGGTTTGAAAATTTCTTGAGAAATACGAAATCTCTTCAAAATATTTATTATTCAATGCCAGAACCTCTCATGGGGTTAATTATGAATTTGAGAGCTCTTCCGCTCGTCAAACTCAGGTATTCAAGAGAGACCTTTAAACTTCTAGACAAACTTATGGAAAGAGATATCTGGACCTATGAAAAACTGGAGAGTTATGTTCAGGAACAGTTACAAAATATCATAGATTTGGCGAAGGAAATACCATTTTACAGAAAATATGCAGAAACAGCTCAATCCATAAAGGCCTTTCCTGTTTTAATCAGGGATATGGTAAAAAAAGATTATCCACTAATAATCAATGGTAGGGGAAAAAACCTGATAAAATTCTTTACCAGCGGCTCATCCGGCAGCGGCCTGCCCACATTTTACGATAGGGACGCATATGTCCTTAACTGGGCTTATGGTTTCAAGCATTTTCTATGGGCAGGTGTGCATCCGAGAGACTGGAGAATCTCTTTTTTTGGTTCAAGAATCTTCCCCACAGAAAAGAAAAGTCCTCCTTTCTGGATGAAAAACCATTTTGAACACCAGTACTTCATGAGTATTTTCCACATTTCCGATGAGAATGCACATCATTATGTCAATTTTTTATCCGAGCATCAGGGAATGATATTAGAAGGATTTCCCACGGTCCTCTATCTTATAGCTCGGTATGTGAAAGCGATAAAAGGTAAACTAACATTCAAGGTTGTACTCTCTACAGGAGAGCCCTTATTCCCCCATTTCAGGCAAGAAATAGAGGAAGCCTTCGGATCAAAAGCCTATGACAGTTATGGCATGACAGAATGGTCTGGCCTTATTTTGGAATGTGAAAAAGGAGGATATCATGCTCTACTCGACTGCGGCTATCTGGAGATATTGCGTGCAAATGGGGAAGCAGCGGATATCGGAGAAGAGGGATATCTGACTTGGACAGGATTTACAAACAAAGCAATGCCCTTTATACGTTACCGGATTGGCGACAAGGGCAAATGGGAAGACCACAAATGTACCTGTGGGAGACCATACCCGCTGGTCAAACCCACAATCACCAGGGACTCAGATTATCTGATAACACCAGATGGAAGACTGCTTTCGCCAAGGGCCGTTAACCAAGTCTTGAAGGACAAGATTTCATTTAAAGCTTGCCAGTTCGTTCAGGAAAATAAAAATGAAGTTATTATAAGAGTTGTACCAGATAAAACAAAGGACTTCAGGAGAGATCTCGAAAATGCGAAATACGCTCTCGGCAAAATACTCGGTCAGGATCTGCTTATTACAGAAAAAATTGCTGATGAACCGGTTCGTAGAGGCACTCAGGGAAAAATCCCTCTGATCATATCAAAGATATTATAAGAAATTGATGCTCCATGAACTATTTCTCCTTAGAATGTAAGAAAGATAATCCGGGATATGTGGATGAAGAACTAAAAAGATGGTCAACGTATCTCGATGAGCGTATCCAGGAATTACGCATTTTCTTAAGTCCGGAATTTAAATCCGCGCTTGCAGAATCAGATATTCGACTCGCGGGTTATAGAGATATCCCATTAAAAAAAATATTTTGTCATATACATGGAAAGAGGTTGATATCATGACTAAGAATTTTAACCGCATTTTAATTTTAGCTCCGCATACTGATGACGGTGAATTTGGATGCGGGGGCAGTATTGTAAAACTTATTGAGGACGGTAAGGAAGTGTATTATGTCGCATTCTCAACAGCAGAGGATTCTCTGCCCCCCGGGTATCCCTCTAATACCCTTGAGATTGAAGTGCAAAAAGCTACAAGAACATTGGGGATAAAACCTCCGCATCTTTTGATATATAAATTTCAAGTCAGAAAATTAAACTATATAAGACAGGAAATTCTTGAAGAAATGGTAAAAATGAAAAGGGAGATCAAACCCGATCTCGTTTTTATGCCGTCTCCTCATGATCTTCATCAAGATCACTATACAGTTGCTATGGAAGGGATGAGAGCCTTTAAACAGGTTAGCATATTTGGATATGAGATCCCGTGGAACAATATCACTTTTCATACGCAGGCTTTTATTACACTCGGCAAAAGGCACATTAAGAAGAAGATTGCGGCATTAAAGGCATATAAGTCACAGGCAAATAAAAGTTATGCTACGGAAGATTTCATCTTCAGTTTGGCGAGGGCAAGAGGTGTACAGATAGGGGTTGAATATGCTGAAACCTTTGAAGTTGTCAGGTGGGTAATAAACTAACCTGATAGGCCCCATTTAATCGAAAGCTGAGATGATAGTAGCCGCTCATCAACCGCTATTCATTCCGTGGATAGGCTATTTTGATAAAATCAATAAAGTCGATCTGTTTGTTATCGTTGATAACGTGCAGTTCACTACTGCCGGATGGATCAGGAGAAATACCATCAAGGGTTCTCTCGGGGCACAAAGACTTATTGTGCCGGTAAAAGATAAAAAACACACAGGTCAATTAATAAGTGACGTTTTGATAGATAATGATTCAAATCCTCACTGGCGCACAAAACATTTAAAAACCTTCATTGCAAACTATGGAAGAGCTCCTTATTTCGAGCAAATTATTGACCTGCTGAACCATATCTACTCCTTGGAATGGAAGAGTCTCAGCAGATTCAATATAGAATTGATTAATGGCATATGTAGCTTTCTCGATATACATACACAGATAGTTTTTGCCTCTGATAAAAACATACAGGGTGGGAAGACCGATTTAATAATAGACATTTGTGAGAAAACGGATGCTGATACATTCATGCTCGGCATGGGTGGAAGCCTGTTATATGCCGATAGGGCTCTTATTCTTTCCAAGGGTATAAAGTTAGTCTCACAAAACTTTCGCCATCCGGAGTACCGGCAGCTTTATGAGGGATTCCTTCCGAATTTGTCCGTCCTTGATTTGTTGTTCAACATGGGCCCGCAGAGTGGGAATGTCATCAGATCTTCTTAATACTTACAAAGATGAAAAGCTTAAAGAAAATGTCGTTTCTAAATAGCCTATAAACTGTTATGAATATTGCGCTGATTAATCACTATGCGGGCTCAAAGCAGCACGGTATGGAGTACCGCCCGTTCTATTTGGCCCGAGAATGGACCAATTGCGGTCACAATGTCTGCATCATATCAGCATCTTTTACACATCTTCGGAATAGAAATCCTCAAATATCAGGCTATTTAACAGAAGAAATGATTGAAGGAGTTCGTTACCTGTGGATCAGAACACCATCATATCACGGCAACGGTATTGGGCGTTTTGTTAATATTATTTCATTCATCAAGGGCATGAATAAAATTGACGATAGCATCCTGGGTTTTAGCCCCGATGTTGTCATTGCATCTTCAACATATCCTTTTGATATCTATCCCGCGAAGCATTTGCAAAAAAAATATTTGTCCAAACTTGTCTTTGAGGTTCACGATCTATGGCCGTTAACACTGATTGAGCTTGCGGGCATGAGCAAATGGCATCCTTTTATAGTTTTTATGCAGCAGGCTGAAAATTATGCATATCAGAAAGCAGACAGGGTAGTGTCAATCCTACCTAAAGCTTATGAATACATGCAAAATCACGGTATGTCACCTGAAAAGTTTGTTTACATACCTAATGGTATCAGCAAAGAAGAATGGGAAAACAATAATAGTCCAGTGCCGCAGCAGCATAGTGAACTATTAACAAGATTAAGAGAAGAAAAGCGTTTTATCATTGGTTATACAGGTTCCCATGGTTTAACTGATACCCTGGATACACTGATTGAATCAGCTTCATTATTGAAAAACAGGCCTGTAACCTTTCTACTCGTAGGTCAGGGGCCAGAGAAGGAGCGGTTGGGAAATAAGGCAAGTAAGTCAGGACTGGAAAATGTTATTTTTTTGCCCCCTGTCCAGAAGTCTTCTATTCCCAGACTTCTGGACACGATGGATATGCTTTATGTTGGATGCAAAAAAAAATCTATTTATCGTTTTGGCGTAAGCCCGAATAAGTTATTCGATTATATGATGGCAGGTAAACCAATAATCCATGCGATTGAGGCAGGAAATAATTTAGTCGATGAGTGTTGTTGCGGCATCTCAATTCAACCTGAAAATCCCGCAGCAGTTGTTGGGGCTGTTCAGAAACTTATTAGCATGGGAGCGGCTGAACGGACAATAATGGGGGTAAGAGGCAAAGAATATGTCTTAGCTAATCATGACTACAAAGTTTTGGCAAAACGTTTTCTATCGGCCTTAATATCTTAATATGATGAACAACAAAGATATAACAGTTGCGATAGTCGAGAAAAATGACAAATACGACTTTATGGACAGACATTAACTATGTTAAATATATGTTTTTTTGGAGTACAATCAAAAAGTGTGTAAATAGATAAAGATTCTCTATAGTGTTAAAGATGAGTGTGCCCGCATTCATCTTGTACGAGAAAAGAGCTACCTGATGAAATAGAAAAACCCTAACATATATAAATCTATGATGATAAAGGTGATTTATGTCACATTTTTTGTGTAAAAAATCATTTATACTTTTGTTAAAGGGATATTAATTTTTGTCTTTGACAGAATTTATAGTTTCTGTTACTCATCTTAAATGTTATCTCTTTTGAAAAATATGATTTTTTGAACCAAAGGAGGTTTTATGTTGAAAATGAATGTTTCTAAAGAACATATGGGTAATAAATTACTAAAATTCAGTTTTCCGCATCTCATGTTAATCTTGATCTTTATTCTTGCGTTCTCAGTTGAAAAAGCTAATGCCGAGAGGTTTTTTCAGACTAACAGTATCTGGTATGAACCTATACCAGCTAATCCTGAGTTAGACCCAAATTCTGCAAACTATGTTGCTGATATTCTAATTAACAGCTCGACACTTACGGGAGCTACTACTGATGGGGAATGGGGCGTTACTGTTTGGAAGGCTACCGCGAGCACCCCGATCACCACCGTATCAATGAAGAATCCCAGTGGAGTTTGCGGCTCATGGGTAATAGCAAATGAATGGAACAAAGTACCAATTCCTTCTGATGCAATCCCAGCTGGCAACGCTGCTTCGTTAGAAGGACAATATAGAGATGGCCACATGGTGATAATAAGCCATGATAACACTTATGAGTGGGACTTTTTTAGAGCAGTGAAGTTGTTAGATGGAAGCTGGACGGCAAGCTGCATCAGGAAGAGAGATTTAAGAGGAGATGGCGTCCTGCCAGTGGATGATGGCCATGGTATGGTACGCGCCTGTGGACACAGCTCACATCTGCACGGCATTGTTACCCATAATGATATACAGAGTGGCGTTATTGATCATGCACTTTCGTTTTCTTATTATGGCGAGGAGGATGAGTTATATTGGGCAAGATATCCATGTTACGGTCAAAGGCAGGGAGAATCTACTAGGCAATGGGCTATGGATATTGGTACCAGATTGCAGCTTGATCCTTCTGTCGATTGCAATGCGCTATCTCTTAACAATTTTGGCAGAATAATATGCAAAGCTATGCAACAATACGGGATGTTCTATGTTGATACCGGAGGTCCTAGCAACAATGGTATATATGCAGAAGAGTTAATTGGCAAAACGATATCATGGAAAGATATAGAGGGAAGTCTTCGGGCAATCCCTCTTAATAAACTGAGGGTAGTGAAATCTGTATCTCCGCCGCCGTCACCATCGCCACCACCGCCATCACCTCCTCCTCCTCCTCCGTCTGCACCTACTCCCGGCGCGCCAACTTTAAGCCCATAGTATGAATTTCGATGCTTAAGCCCTGCGGGAAACCGCAGGGCTTTCCTTTTACCATCTCACATCTTTCCTTTATTTCCGCGCTCGGTGCGGACGCCTTACGTGGAATGAAGAAAGAGTGAAGGCATTCATCTCTATGACTCGAAAGCATATATCAGTCGTTATTACATCCGTCCAAAATAAATAGGGCAAGTTGCAGGAAATCAAGGGATATATCTCAATAGTGAATCGGGATATCCTGCCAATTGTCGCCATCGCTCAGCAGACTGGTGAGGCTGTGATGGCGATTTATCGTCAAGATGAGTATGCCGAGTCATACAAAGAGGACCATTCTCCCATCACCCGCGCGGACATGATCTCACACCATATTATTACTAAACTCCTCCGAAAACTTTTCCGGGATTTACCAGTGCTGTCAGAAGAATCCAAGACGATATCATATGAAGAGCGTAAATCCTGGAGAAGGTACTGGTTGATCGACCCGCTGGATGGGACCAAGGAGTTTATCAAGAGGAATGGGGAATTCACTGTGAATATAGCCTTAATTGAACATGGAATGCCTGTTCTTGGTGTAGTACGTGCACCGGCGCTCGGCGTCACCTATTATGCCGCGAGAGGAAAGGGCGCTTTTAAAAAAGAGGTTGACGGGAATGTCAGGAAGATTAGAGTCAGTGATTATAAAAAAAATAAGCTGAAAATAGTTGCGAGTCGATCTCATAAAGGTGAGAAACTTGAAGGCTTTTTAGAGAGGCTGAGCTTAAAAATGGGAGCCTATGAACTCGTAAGCATGGGCAGTTCTTTAAAGTTCTGCCTGGTTGCTGAGGGCATAGCCCATATCTACCCGAGGCTTGGACCTACCATGGAGTGGGATACTGCGGCTGCACAGTGCGTTGTGGAGGAAGCCGGTGGAATGGTGGTAGACATGAAGGGAACCCCTTTACTATATAACAAGGAGACCCTTTTCAATGAAGACTTCATCGCTTTAAGCTCAAATGAACTATTAGGGTGTATTCAGCCCGAAGCCAGCGATAAATGACTCGATTGCCTGGTCTCCGTGTAATTGCGAGCACCTCAAAGGTGCGTGGCAATCTCTATGGAAAGCGAGATTGTTTCGTTTCACTCGCAATGACAATCATTATCGCTGGATTTGGGTTCAGGTTAACTCAAACGAAGCACTGGATAGAGGGCGGAGATACTGAAAAGGCTTGCAAGCTAAAAGACTACGTGGACTTATTAAGGTTCTCATAATAGGATATACATTATCTTGTCGTCATTCCCGCAGTCCGTAAGCGGGAATCCAGTATTCGCAGTCTGCTGGATGCCTCGGGCATGACAGACTTTTGTAAATACTATTTTGAGACTCTTAATATATTTCATTTTTTCGTGTATTCCTGAAAAAGCCGGCAGCCATTTTACACAAAAAATTGGGTTGCAAAAGTAACAAAATGGGAAAGCATAAGAAACTAAATGCAATACTTCCTATGTTACTGAGGGACTATGAGAGATTCGAAATTCTCAATAAATCGCTTAATAAATTCTGTCATGACTTAATAGACGTGTGCTGGGTAATCACTCGAGACAGCGAATACAGAGAACTCCATAGAAAAATTAATAATAATTTTTACAAAGTCATCCCCGAATCTATGATTATCCCTGAACTGAGATTCTGGCGTTTCATTAAAAGAGCGCCAAGTGGCTGGCACGTTCAGCAGATAATAAAATTGGCAATAGCGCAGAAGGTACAGACTGACTTTTATCTGACCCTAGATTCTGATGTGGTCTGTATAAGGCCTGTAGTTTATGAAGATCTTATCCGGAACGGCAGGGCTTTATCAACGATTGAACCGGATATACACCCGGATTGGTATAGGGATGCTGAAAGGTTGTTGGGTATTCCCCGCTCCGGGTTGTCTCATGGCGTAACGCCTGCTATTTTAAATAGGCACGCAGTTATCGAACTTCAGGAATTTCTCACTCAACGATTTCTCATTCAGAAAGCAAATCCTGTGCTTCGTGCTCTTCGTGTCCTTTCATCTGTTTTCCCAAGCAACTCCGTATTAAATCAGTCTTTATTCTCCTGGAGAAGTTTCTTGATAGGAAATACCCCATGGACCGAATATTCTCTCTACAATACTTTTCTGGAAGGCAAAAACATTTTTGAAAAATACCATATTCGGGGTGGCCGAAATTGCATATACGGCGTCGATCATTCAGTATGGTATGAAAAGCATTGGCCGGATTGGAATTTGAAGGAGGCCCTAAATGGAGAAGGTTTTTTTATTGTCATTCAGTCCAATACAAAATTGCCGGCTCGTTCGGTATGGGATAAAGTCCGCAAACACCTCGAGGCTTGAATAATGCTCCGGAATTATCCCCGCCGCTTTGGTCAATTATTTCCTGAACTTGTATTTGAAATTTAAAATGCGCACTGACTAAAAAGATACTCATGTGAACACAAGGCAGGAAAATACGTTTCTTCCTTGCACGGGGTGGGAAAAAGCCACCGAATCATTGCCAAACCGAATTCTACAAACAATATGACGTCAGCCAACAATAGATCACTATTACTGATGGCTATTCTATTGCTCGGTTTATCTTTCAGGCTCTATAACCTGGGAG
>JBFLYJ010000449.1:0-3135 GCA_040756635.1 Nitrospirota bacterium | reverse complement strand
AGAAGATATCACTTGATTTTCAGGATGCGGATATAGGCCCGATATTCAGGTTGTTGGCGGATATCAGCGGATATAATTTTGTCATTGACCCTGCAGTGAAGGGTAAAGTTACGATGAAGCTGATGAATGTGCCGTGGGATCAGGCACTCGACATAATTCTCCAGACATTCAGCCTCGGCAAGTCTACGGATGGCAACATAATATGGATCGCGCCCACAGCCACATTTACCAAGATTGCCGAAGACAAGAAAAAAACAAAGGATGTGGAGGATGCTGCCGAGGAGCTGACGCAGGAAATTGTAAGAATAAATTACGCTACCGCAAGTGACATAAACACTGCGATTACAGCGGGCAAGCTTTTAAGCGCAAGAGGAAGCATTACTACCGACAACAGGATGAATACGCTGATAATAAAAGATATTCAGAAGAGCATCAATAAGATAAAAGACCTTGTGAAGGTAATGGATATTTCCAAGCCTCAGGTTATGATAGAGGCAAAGATAGTCCAGGTCTCCAGCGACTATAATCAGACCCTTGGAATAAGATGGGGAGCACAATTTGTTGGTCCGGAGGATGGGACTACATTTGTCTCAGATGTTGCAACGAACCAAATTGACGACGGTAACACCCCGAAGGGCAGAAGCGGTATTAAGGGCTTGGGGGATGATATAAACAGCATTGTATCTGTGAATACCCCTTTATCTGCAGCATCAGGGGCTGGCGGAGTTGCTAGTTTTCTTATAGGAAGCGCAAATAGCTTCAGGGTTGCCTTATCGCTCCAGGCTCTTGAAACTTTAAATAAAGCCAAGACACTGTCCAATCCAAAGATATTAACATTAGACAATGAAAGCGCTGTAATCCAACAGGGGCGTACATTTTTCATCTCGACAGTGAGCCAGGCAGGTACTCAGACCCAGCAGCAGACAGCAACATTGATGCTCAATGTTACTCCCAAGATTACGCCGGACGGATATGTCCAGTTGACGCTTAACGTCACTGACAACAGCTTGGTGAGTGTCGAGCCTCCTGTTGTAGATACAAAGAGCCTGACTACGAAGGCCCTTGTTAAAAACGGTGAAACACTTGTATTAGGCGGCATATATACAACAAG
Organism: Nitrospirota bacterium; assembly: GCA_040756635.1. GTDB lineage: Bacteria > Nitrospirota > Thermodesulfovibrionia > UBA6902 > UBA6902 > UBA6902. Next base: position 2,024 of record JBFLYJ010000449.1, on the reverse strand, counting down.
CACAACCGAGGGAGAAACAGGGATTCCTATCCTTAGTAAAATACCGGTTCTCGGCTGGCTCTTTAAGACAAAGACCCAGACCGGCCCGAATGTCAAGGAGATGCTTGTCTTCATAACCCCTACGATTGTAGGCAAACAATAAAAAGATTGTTTCCGGATGCCTGTTAGGTTTCTTACCTCCGGAGAATCGCATGGTAAAGCCCTGGTCGGAATCCTCGAAGGGATTCCGTCAGGGCTTTTGATTTCTGCCTCCGAAATAGACAAAGAGCTTAAAAGAAGGCAGGCAGGCTACGGCCGCGGAGGCCGGATGAAGATCGAGTCAGACCGGGCTGAGATCCTGTCAGGCGTCAGATGGGGAGAGACATTAGGCTCTCCGATAGCCCTGATGGTAAAAAATAAAGACTGGGCTAACTGGAACGAGGGCATGTCCGCTGATAGTGAGTTCAGCGGCTCAATAAAGCCTGTCACAAAACCCCGGCCCGGGCATGCCGACCTTTCCGGTTCCCTGAAATATGACACGCATGATATAAGGAATATCCTTGAGCGCTCGAGTGCAAGGGAAACCGCTATGAGAGTTGCGCTCGGCTCAGTAGCGAAGAGGTTTCTGTCTGATTTTAATGTGAAGATTGGCAGCTATGTAATACAGATAGGAAGTCAAAAGTCAGTCTCCTTCGGCGACCCGCCGGGGCGGGAAGTCAGAAGTCAGAAGTCAGAAGATGGAGGGATATTGAGAGAATAATCAAGGCTTCTTCGCTTTCCGGAGACATTAAGCAAAAGGGATTAGAAATATTCAAAAGGCTCTTCGAGGCTGAGGCAAAGGCCCACGGAGAAAAATTCGACGAAGTCCATCTCCACGAACTCGGCGCAACAGACTGCATAGTCGATGTATTCGGCACTATTATCGGATTAGACATTCTTGGGATAGAGAAGGTTTACGCCTCGCCATTGAATCTGGGCGGAGGTTTTGTAAAAACAGTGCACGGGGTTCTTCCAGTCCCTGCGCCGGCGACAGCGGAGATACTCAAAACAAAGATTCAAGATTCTCGCCTCAGGCGAGTCGCCGGGGCGACAAAATTTAAAATCTATTCTGATGGGACGGATTTTGAGCTGACAACACCCACAGGCGCAGCGATAATAAGAGAGACTGCATCCGGCTTTGGAAATATGCCTGAGATGATTATTGAAAAAATAGGCGTTGGTGCAGGAGGAAGGGATATTAAAGACAAGCCGAATGTGCTTAGGTTATTTATCGGGGAAAGCAAAACCGAAGCCTGCCCCCCCATCCCCCCCTCGGCAAGGGGGGGCGAGAGGGGGGTTGTCACAGTCATAGAAACTAATATCGATGATATGAACCCGCAGATATATGAATACGTCATGGAGAGGCTTTTTAAGGCAGGAGCGCTCGACGTCTTTCTCACTCAGTTGATAATGAAAAAAGGCAGGCCCGGAATAAAGCTTACGGTTATCTGCGGAAGAGAGAAGCTGGAGGAGATTTCAAAAATAATATTGGAAGAGACAACGACCATCGGACTCAGGTTTTACGAGGCTGGAAGAAAGACACTCAACAGGGAGATAAAAAAGCTGGATACAAAGCTCGGCAAGGTCAGTTTCAAGACATCCAAACTCGGAGATAAGGTCATGAGGGTTACGCCTGAATACGAGGATTGCAAAAGGATAGCTCGAAAAACCGGCCGCCCGCTGCTTGAAGTGATGAGAAGCACATCTGCTGCAAGCCTTAAAAAAGGCAAAAAATAACAGCCCTTCCTTTTTCTCCGTTTTTCCGTCCCGGCGACAATATCCTGCACCTCGGTTACCAAATATTACGGTAAAAGCTCGTCATTTTAGGGAGATTGTCAGGGAATTAGGAGTGAATGCGGCAATCTAAAAAATATGTTAGTATAATTGCACTGACATTTAAAGGAGGTGAACGACATGAAATTTGTTAATGTCCGCGAATTCAGTTCCTCTGCGACAAGGCTGTTAAGGGATGACGTAGAAAGGGGAGAAAAGGTGGTAATCACAAG
>JBFLYJ010000448.1:0-3140 GCA_040756635.1 Nitrospirota bacterium | reverse complement strand
ATATCCATTCTGCCCACATGTCCATATACTGCAAGCCTTCTGTAAAAACCGCCCTTAACAATGGAGGGCAGGTACCGCAGATTGAACTGTTTTATTATTCCCGCAAGTCGAAAGTCAAAATGCCTCTCAATGAGTTCTGCAATCTTCTCATCAGAGGTCTTCCCTGTGCCAAAGGTCTCTACCTGAACACTCACCGGCCTTGAAAGACCTATAGAATAGCTGAGATGTATCTCGCATTCCGCTGCAAGCCCTGCTGCCACCACATTCTTTGCCGCATATCTGGCGGCATATGCGCCTATCCTGTCTATACGCATGGGGTCTTTTCCGCTCAGGGCAGCGCCACTGTGTCTGGAATATTCTCCGTAGGTATCTATTGCATTCTTCCTCCCTGTAAGCCCTGAATGGACAGAAGGACCACCAACTATGAACGGCCCGTCGGGATTTATGAATATCCTCGTGTTTGTATCAGGTTTGATCTCCTCATCGGCGAACACAGGGTTTACAACAGCAGCCCTTATATCGTCATGCAGTTTCTTTAAATCAGGACCGCCCGATGCTGATGGTTTGTTCTGGCTCGCGATCACTGTAACACTGTGAATACTGTAGGGTCTGCCATCCCTGTATTCCACTCCTACCTGTGTTTTCCCGTCAGGCGCAAGATAGGGGAGTATCTTCTGGAGCCTGACAGAGGTCAGTTTTCTTGCAAGCCTGTGAGCGAGCCAGATGGGGAGGGGCATAAAAGATGCGGTCTGGTTGCAGGCAAAGCCGAAGACAGTGACCTGATTCCTGACAGGGATATTATCCATCTCCTCCTCCGATAGCTCTCTCTCATCACAGCAGCAATGCTCATCTGAAGGCAATTCCTTGAGGCTTGTTACAATGCTGCAGGTCTTGCCGTTAAAGGCATGCTGGTCATAGCCGATCTGGTTTATAACCTGTCTTGCTATATACGGGAAATCTACAATGGCATTGGATTCAAACCTTGCTGCTATAAAAACTATGGCTGTGGATACAGCACACTCAGCAATGACCCTTGAAAATAGGTCCTGCTGAAGGAAATGATCTACAAGGGCATCGCTTATCTGGTCACAGAGCTTGTCAGGGTGTCCTTCTGTTACAGATTCTGATATAAAAATAAAGTCCTTTTTCATATATCACCTCATTGCTTAAGGTTAAGGTTGAGGCTAAGGTTAAGAATTACAAATTTTTAATCTTTCTTAACCTAAACCTTAACCTCAACCTGTTCTTTTTGTGCCTTCATTCACCAATAAGGGGAGAGCAGCGCTGGACCCTATCACCGCGCCATCAAGGATACCTATGGGAGCCAATCCCAGGAGGTTCCTGAGTCCCGGTATCAGCATGGCAAGAAGCTGTATGGCAAAGGACCCCCCAAGGGCCATATTGAGATATCTGTTGGGCGGTAGCTTTTCTCGGTCGAATATGCTGTGCTTCTCTGAACGGCAACTTATGGCGTGGAGAAGCTGACCTGCGGTAAGGCTCATAAAAGCTATGGCGCTTGCCTTCTGTCCCATACCGTATCTCATCACGCCATATCCATAGGCCCCCAAGGTCCCCGCGGAAATCACTGCGGATTCAAAGGTGATTCTTTTGAAATCCGACTTCTTGACGAGCGGTTCTTCAGGATCCCGTGGAGGCTGGCTCAGCACATCAGGTTCAGGGGGTTCGAGGGCAAGGGCAAGACCCGGCGCTATATCGGACATAAGGTTGATCCACAGCAGCTGTATCGCACTGAGAGGTTGACCGAGCCCCCCTGCAATAGCAGTGAACATAACCATGATCTCGCTCAGATTTGTCGACAGCAGGAAATGGACGGATTTCCTGATGTTGTTATAGATGGTCCTTCCCTGGCTTATGGCGATGATCATCGTTGCGAGTTCATCGTCTTCGATGACAACGTCTGCGACTTCCCGGGCAACATCGGTGCCCACATGTCCCATTGCGATGCCTATATCCGCTGCTTTAAGGGCAGGGCCGTCATTAATACCATCTCCCGTCATGGCCACAATCTTTCCCGCACTCTGGAGCGCCTGGACTATCTGGAGCTTATGGGCAGGACTCACGCGCGAAAAAACATGCACCCTCTCGCAGAGCGCCTTCAGCACTTCAGGGTCGATACTGGCAAGGTGAGCGGAATCAAGGATCTCGAGTTGTTCGCCATTGCTGAGGTTCAATTCCTTTCCTATGGCATAGGCGGTCGGGCTCTGGTCGCCGGTTATCATGACCGTCTCAATCCCTGCCCTGTGAAATTCCCCTATCAACCCCTTCACGCCTCCTCTGACCGGATCAGCCATTCCTACAAGACCCAGCCACACAAGATTATCGCTGAAATCGATATCATTATTAAGAAACGCGTCCGGTTCACCATCACTGAGAAAGTACGCCATCCCAAGGATGCGCAGGGCCTTGCCCGCCATGCGCTCATTTTCCGTCTCTATGGCGAGCCGGTCCTCATCGGTCAAGGGAATCTTCCTGCCATCCTTCATATGCCACCTGCACATCGACAGGACCTCGTTCGGGCTCCCCTTTACGGCAACAAGCGCGGAATGGTTGCCTGCGCGGTGAAGTGTATACATGTAGTTGCGGTTTTCAGAACGATGTTGAATGTTCACCAGGAGAAATTTTTCCCTGAGTCTTACCACATCGACCCCCGAACTCAATGCAATGTGGATCAGCGCATTCTCCGTAGGAGAACCGTTGACCGCATATTTGCCTCCCTGTCCGATTACCTCGCTTTCATTGCAGAGAGCCGCTATGTGAATGAGTCTCAGGAGTTCATCGAAGAGATATACACTCGCCGGTTCACCGGACGCAAAAAACTGCCCGTCGGATACAGTGAAGCGCCTCATCCCACTAAATGCCGTGACAACAGACATCCTGTTGAGGGTGATCGTCCCTGTCTTGTCGAGGCATATGGTGTGGACAGAACCGAGGGTTTCGACCGCTTCGAGGCGCCGTATGAGGATGTTGTGCCTCCGCATATTTCTGATGCCCAGGGCTAAGGTTGTGGTCGCCACTGTCGGAAGTCCTTCGGGGACGGCGGCGATGGCAAGGGATATGGAGGTTTTGAGCATCTGTAAAAAACCGTATCCACGAAGAAGTCCCGTAACAAAGACCAAGCC
>JBFLYJ010000447.1:0-3143 GCA_040756635.1 Nitrospirota bacterium | reverse complement strand
GGCGATTACTTCCCCGCACCTGATCTCCACGTTGATGTCCTTCAGCACCGGAGATTCATTGCCGGGATACGCAAAAGACACATTGTCAAACTTCAGGGTGTTATCAAAACTCTCAAGCTTAACGCTTCCCTGGGCTTCATGGACCGTATCGAGTATCGTGTCCACACGCTCCATCGAGGCCTTTGTTTCCTGATACGTGGTATAGGCCTCTCCTATCTTTTTTATCGGGGAGAAGACCATATAGATCGCGACAAGAATGGATGCCAGCGCGCCGGGGGACAATTCCCCCCTTGCGATAAGTGTAAATCCGAACCAGAGGGCAAAGGCGATGCCGAGACCGGTAATGATTTCGATGAAGAGCATGGTAAATTCCTTAAGCCGCACGACCCTCATCATTTCCCTGTAGTAACGCTGGTTCTCGTCCCTGTATTTTTCACCTACCGTATTTTCACGGTTAAAGACCTTGATGATCCGCATGCCGATTATGGCCTCACCGATCCTGTGCGTTACTAGGGAAATCCTCTTCTGGGCCTCTTTCCTTTTTTTCTTTACGCTCTTGCCGAACTTTCTGGTGCTGAGCCCGATCAGGGGAACGAGTACCAGGGTCATCAGCGTCACCTTCCAGCTCCGGTAAAACGCGATGCCGAGAAGAAAGATGACCGTCGGCAGTTCCATGACGTAATTCTTTATCACATGAGATATCAGTCCGTCCAGCACCTCGACGTCATTGATTATTCTCGAAATGATGACCCCTGAAGATTCTTTATTGAAATAGCTGGCCGGGAGATGAAGAATATGATCAAACAATCTGTTTCTCAGCTCCCTGATCATCTTCATAGCGGCTGATTTCATCAGGTACGTCTGGCAGAAGTTCAGTACTCCTTTTAATATGAAGAGCCCGACAATGCCGAAGGGCACGTATTTCAGGTACTTATAATTTTTCTGCACCAGCACTTCATCGAGCGCAGGCTTGACGAGCCAGGCAATGGCCGCGGTAATGCCCGAGACCATAAGCCCGAGGACAATACCCCCGGCTATCCTCGGCCAGTATGGCCGCGTCAATTTTATCACTTTCTGCAGGTGCGTCATGATCCTATAGTATATAGAAAAGCAAATATATGTGAAAGTCGGGATGCGGTAAGCGCCGCGGATTATATTGTCTTTGCTTCCTTTGTTGCTGTATTATATCAAATCAGATTATATTCTCTGTTTTACGCGTAATCACAGCCTGTTGCATACCAGACCCTCCGGCCCGCCCGGCGGATTGCAGGACAGACGATAAATGCAGACCATTACTATTGGAGGATTTTAATGAAGAAAAAAAATGCAAACGATCAGTTCCGCGGGAAGACGGTGCTTGTCACGGGCTGTGCCGGTTTCATTGGATGGAAGGTCACCCAACTTCTTCTGGAAATGAACAAGAATGTCATCGGCGTTGATAATATTAACAACTATTATGACCCGTCTCTTAAGATATGGCGGCTCAGTTCATTGAAGAAATATCCGGGTTTCAAATATTACAAGGTCGATATCGGTAACTATAAAAAGCTGAAAGGGGTCTTTGCGGACAATAAGGTAGACGCGGTCATAAATCTTGCCGCGCGGGCCGGGGTAAGGGCCTCGGTGGAAGACCCGTGGATTTATCTTGATACCAACACAAAAGGAACACTTAACCTGCTTGAGTGCTGCAAGGACAAAAAGGTAAAGAAGTTCGTACTTGCTTCCACGTCGAGTCTTTATGCCTCATTAGACATGCCGTTTAAGGAAACCTCCAAAACAGATACCCCCCTCGCCCCATACTCCGCAACCAAGAAAGGCGCTGAGGCGATTTGTCACGCGTACCACTATCTGTACAAAATCGACATTAGCATACTGAGATACTTTACCGTCTTCGGCCCTGCGGGCAGACCTGATATGAGCATATTCAAATTTCTAAGGAGCATGGATACAGGCAAGCCGATCCCGCTATACGGCGACGGCAGTCAAACAAGGGATTTCACGTATATCGATGATATCGCCGACGGCACTATCAGGGCATTACGGCCCGCGGGTTTCGAAATATTCAACCTCGGCAGTGATCATCCGGTCAAACTCAACTATGTAATAGGTCTGCTGGAGAAATTTCTGGGCAAAAAAGCAAAGATCAAACGATATAAACTGCACCCTGCGGATGTTACCGCGACATGGGCGAATATCGACAAGGCAAAAAAAGTGCTGGGCTGGAAACCGACCATGCCTCTTGAAAAGGGCATCGAGAAAACGGTCAACTGGTTTATTGACAACAGGGATTTTGTCCGGAAATTAAAATGGGTGGATTGAGATAGCCCTGCACAAAACAGGCTCCGGTCATTAAGCTATTTAACTCGATTAACTTATTAGTTAATTATGCACACGGCTTCAAATGTTGATTCAATATCAATACCTTGATTGGAATTGCGTTTAAGGTATCGAAAACCAGATTATTCCCCGGAGCCTTTTTTTGTTCTTAATATTGTCGCCCCAACGAGGGATATATCGCCCTCAAGGCTTCGTCAACGTTTGTAAATTTAAATTTATACCCTGCCTTCAGCGCCTTCTCCGGCAATACACGCTGCCCGGTCAATAGAACGGCCCCCAGTTCCCCAAGCGCCAGCCGAACGACAAAACCCGGTACCGCGATAAATGAAGGACGGTCAAGGACCTTCCCGAGGGCCTTGCTGAATTCCCTGTTCGTAACAGGGCTTGGCGCGGTCAGATTAACCGGGCCTGATAACGATACATTTTCGAGCGCGAATTTGATGATGCCGATTATGTCATCCCTGTGTATCCAGGAAAACCACTGCCTCCCGCTGCCTATCGGCCCGCCCACAAACCATTTGAAGGGGAACGCCATCTGAGGCAGCGCCCCTCCGTCAGCCGCGAGCACACCCCCTATTCTCACCGTAACCACCCTTGTTCCGAGATAGAGGGCCTTATACGCTTCAGCCTCCCACTGTTTACAGACATCAGCCAGAAAATCATCAGCCGGAGGGGTCTCTTCGGTAACATATTCATCTCCGCGAGCACCATAATAACCGATGGCTGACGCGCTGATAAGGACCTTCGGCCGCGCATTCGCGTTCTTTACCGATTCCACGAGCGCCCGCGTTGTTTTTACGCGGCTG
>JBFLYJ010000446.1:0-3152 GCA_040756635.1 Nitrospirota bacterium | reverse complement strand
GCGGATAATGTTCTGCGGAAGGGTCTTTCCGAGCATCTCGTAGAACCTTTCGCTTTTTCTCTCTATACCGAGACGCCTCATGATTCCCCTGAATCCGACGTCTACCCCGCTTACGCAGGCATAGTCATTCTGTCCTTCAAGCCGTACGTCGTTTACCCGGACGACCTTGGCGCCGTCGGCATCTACGATCTGCTTGTCAAAGATATCTCTTACGATCAGCAGTATCTCATCGGACGGCTCATAAGGCTCGACCCTTGGGGAATATACTTTGGAAGATATGATGCGTTTGTTGAAAATACCGACGTTTTCCCACTCAAGGCAGTAACGTTTCTTTTTTTCTTCGAGGATAAGGGCGGACACGCGGGGCAATGGATCGCCCTTTATAACAACGAGGTCTTTTACTCTCCCCAGTTCATCCCCCTTCGGATCAAGGACAGGCATTTTTAGCAATTCACTGACAAAGAGTTCGCCGAAAAGGGGCATCAAGACCTCCAGCCTGGTAATTTATAAAATAATATTTTACATACTTAACCTTGAAGTATACCTAAGGGAGTGAATTTTCAGCAACCTCCCCTGTTTCTTTCTTTTCCTGTATTTTTTTTATGATAAGTCCTGTCACCATACCGTTAAATATCCCGGTTATTAATCCTGCTCCGAGGATTACAGGGCTGATAATCAATATCGCCTCAATCCGGCGGACGAACAGCAGGTAGGCAAGGAACAACTGCACAATATTATGCGTCAGCGCGCCGAAAATGCTCACACTCACGGGACTGAAAAGCCTCCCGAATATGACCTTGAGTCCCCACATCACCAGCGTGCTCGCCACCCCGCCGCCGAGGCTCATTACAAAAGCGGGACCAAGAAACGTACCTGCCAGCAGGCTCCTGATAAATACCCTTGTAAGCGTGACGATCATCCCGGCCCTCAGGCCGTAGAGGTACAGTGTCGTAAGGGTGATGATATTGGCCAGGCCCAGCCTCAGCCAGGGCACAGGGGTCGGGATCAGCGCCTCGATACTGTGCAGTCCGACCGCATAGGCCGAGAGCAAAGCTATATTCAGGGTCTGGTAGCTGACCCTGCCGCCTGCTCCCGGTTCCTTCTCCGACTGTTTTTCCATTTGGACTTAAGTATAAAACCGCGGCTGCGGAAAATGAAATAAAAAATATTAATGCGTGAAATTCATGGCGAACTACGTTTTAATGGCTGCGGATATGGAAAGCCAGGCGGCGATTATTCCGGACCGGCAATCATACCTTGAAAACCGTTCCATCCGATGCCGCGGTTGCAACTGTTGCAAAGGTTAAATGAACAGGGGCCGGAACCCCGCATCCATTATTTTTCTCGTGACAAACGCCACAGGGAAGTTTATAATTTCTTATCCAGGGACGGGCTGATCTTTCTTATTATCCCTGCATGGTATAGAAATAAGTAATATGTTCATAATATTGCGCATCATTCGTGCCTTATTCGGGATAATATTCTGCTTTTCAATCATGGGATTATTTTCAGTACGGTTCTGGACTATATTTGCTACTTCAATACGTGACCATCAAAAGCTTTTGACATTACTTGTTATTGCCTTCTTATTGCCGATAATTTCCGGAGGCATGTTTTATTATCTTGGAAAAGTCATAACCCGGTTATACAAAAAGAAACACGGCATTCCACATCCGGCCATGGAAAAGACCTGGAATCTATAACAACCCTGCGGACCGAGCAGGTACCACCTGACACCAATGTTGCCTGAAGACGTGACCCAACTTCTCCACAATTGTGATAAACTGCTGATATCGGTGACTGTTTAAGGAGATACTCGGCATGGATGACACAAACGAGGTTTGGCCGAATGGGGTCCCCGAGGTCGGACAGATCGCCCGGCGGTCACGGACCGTCACGTTTCACGATATTGAACTCTTTACCGAAATAAGCGGTGATCGCAATCCATTGCACTATGATGAGGAAATCGCCCGCGCTACACGCTTCGGAGGTATTGTTGTCCAGGGCGGCGTCACCAGCGCCATATTGAATGCTGTTGTCGCGGAGGAGTTGCCCGGGCCGGGTTCCGTATTTTTACAGGTAAACTGGAGCTTCCTTGCGCCTGTCAGGCCCGGTGATTTGATAACAGGAATGGTCGAGGTAACCAAAGTGAGGAATGACAAGCCCATTACGGAATTAAATACCAGCGTTGTCCTTTCTGACGGAACGCTAGTCCTGGACGGCACCGCGGTCTGCTATACTATGCCCGTCAGGATGTGATCTCTTTCGCGGGGTCATGTTCCATTAACTTCTATGATTTCCGGGTCCTTCAAAACGATCACAAGTACCGGCCTGGCGCTGATCGCGTTCGCCGCAAATTCCGTTCTTTGCAGGCTCGCACTCGGAACGCATGCCATCGATGCTTCAAGTTTTACTGTTATACGTTTAGTCTCAGGTGCCGTTGTTCTTCTCATAATCTTAATAATTAAAAGGCGAAAATATAACACACAATCCAAAGGCCGCTGGTCTGCCGGCACAGCACTCTTTCTGTATGCCGTAACATTCTCCTTTGCCTATAACACGCTCGACACGGGGACCGGCGCGCTAGTTTTATTCAGCGCGGTCCAGATTACAATGATCGCAATGTCTATTGTCGCGAAAAAACGATTACATATATCGGAATGGACAGGCGTGTTTATCGCGTTTGCGGGTTTTGTTTATCTGGTTTTGCCGGACGCTGCCGCACCCTCGGTCACAGGTTTACTGCTAATGACAGCGGCCGGTACTGCATGGGGAATCTACACCCTTAAGGGACAGGGGTCGGTCAGCCCGCTTATGGACACGGCGTATAATTTCATGCGGACCGTTCCTTTCGTAATTGTACTGGCCGTCGTCTCTCTTCAGAATAAACATTATTCATTTGACGGTGTATTGCTGGCAGTGTTATCAGGCGGCATTGCGTCCGGAATAGGATACACCATATGGTATACCGCTCTCAGTGGTCTGTCGGCGGTACAAGCCGCGGTGGTCCAGCTGATGGTCCCCGTCATCGCAGCCTTTGGAGGAGTCATATTCATGTCCGAAACAATCACGCTCCGTCTGGCCATATCATCCGTCATTGTACTTGGAGGAATTCTATTGGTCATACTGGGACGTCACTATTTTGTTGAAAT
>JBFLYJ010000445.1:0-3177 GCA_040756635.1 Nitrospirota bacterium | reverse complement strand
ACCCATGCCAGAAAGGTACGCTCATTGGCCATGTGTACACGACGGTCCCGGACTTTTAGAACATTTTCATCTTCGCTCTTGTTCATTTTTCGTTGCCTTCAATAGCAATTATACTCTTTCCCGGTCTTCTGTTAAAATATTAATTCGATTATGGGTCCACTTCTTGCAATTGACCTGGGAATAAGGACCGGTCTCGCGCTTTACGGGCCTGAGGGAAAGCTGCGCTGGTACCGCTCCAAAAACTTTGGGACCGCCTCGGCATTAAGGCGCGGGGCAAATACACTGCTGAACAGCCTGCCTGATCTTTCACTGCTAGTAATTGAGGGAAGCGGTCCGCTCGCAACTATTTGGGAGCGGGAAGCCGAGCGCAGAAAAATTATTTTCAGGCAGATCTCTGCCGAACAGTGGAGGCATGCACTTTTATATCCGAGAGAACAGCATTCCGGTCTTCAGGCAAAGCATTATGCGGATGACCTGGCCCGAAAAATTATCAAATGGTCCGGCATCACCCGGCCGTCCTCTCTGAGACATGATACCGCGGAAGCGGTTCTCATCGGTTTTTGGGCTCTGCTGGAGGCAGGCTGGCTAAAAGAATTGCCGCATGAACTGAGACGATAGTTACAACACCATATTCATTAAGCATCATTTGTCCATGTCCTGAACCAATGAACCGCACGAATCAAAACTGTCAAGAAAGATGGGAAACGGTTCATTCGGGCAGAGTTCATAGAGCTTCTTTACGAAGTCCAGCACATACGGGGCCCTGCGGTGTTTCATGTGAGCATCATTGTTTTCAAAGATCATAAAGTGTATAAAACTCGCCGGGTCTTTTTTTAACTGGAGTGATTTGTAAAGCAGGGTTTTCGGTTCATTTTCTCTTACCTTTGAGATAAGCTCGCTTATCGTCTGCTTGGCCTCTTCAACTCTGTCCTTATCTACGGTAAAAGGTATCATTACGTATTCTTTCATTTTGTCCTCTCTATCTTCTAAAACAGTTTCAACAGTTTGAACGGTTTAAACAGTTCAAACTGTTTTTTAATGTTCAGTCTTTTTATTAAGCACGTCGACAACCGTCTTCATCAGTAAAAACAGGTATCCCATGTCTTCTTCTTCCAGATGTATCGGGTCCTCCTCCTGGTCCGCCTCAAACAGGGTCTCCACAATATACCTTATCACATAAGGCTGAGAGGACATCTGCACACGAGCTATCCTCTCAAAGAACTTTTCATGCACGTTGCCGAGACTCTCCAGGAGGCTTTCATTCTCTTCATAGCATTTAATTATCTCTTCGGATGAGACCTTTCCGATCTTTTTACCGTATCCGTTCTGAAACATGCGGTGAATTACAAAAAACATATATACGGCAAGCTCCCTGATCCCCTGGTCCAGGTCCTCGGTCATTTCCATAATAAATGCCAGGACCTCAGGCTGGTCCTTACCGACCGCCTGAGCTTCTTCATATGCCTGCGAGTCGGTATACGCTGCAAATGCCTCCCAGGTTTCATCAACTAATTCTTCTGATAAAGGTTCCACTTCGAGTTCCTTTCCGCTTTAAGCCGGTACACGGCGCGTTATGACCCTGCTATTATATAACATCAGGACCTTATATGGTCTCTTATAAAGTCCTCAATGAACATATCGGCAATAGGATCGTTAAACAGGGCCATGTCAAGCTGTTTTGTGTAGACTGTGAATTTACCCATTATCTCCAGAATCTTTTCAATGTCAGGCTGTTCATACTTCGTCAGCATCGCATCCACGCAGTCGTCTATGACATTTACCCTGAAATGCATGGTTTCGAGTATCTCTCTGATCAGCCTGACCCGTCTTAACTTCCTGTCTTCAACAGCGCCTCCCCCCTTAAAAAAGAACTTGATATAGTTGTCATTGATATTTTCACCCGCGTACGCCTCCACCATTGAGAAATGGTATCCGAGCCTGATGCTGAAATTCATGTGATACTTTGAAATGACGGCATAGCTTTTCTCCTGTGTTTTACGGAGCTGTTCTTTTGACAATGAAGATATCTGCGCGGCTGAACCCGTCCCATGTGCGCCGCCCGGCGTGGGGCCCGGCCATCTCATGTTTGTGAGTCCCTTGAGGAAAGCCGAAAAAGGTATGGAGGTAATATGGTCGGGCCTGGCCTTTTTGGGTCTGCCCTTCACTCCTCCTTCAACGTCTATCAGCCTTACATCCACCGGTATACCAGCTTTAAGTATGATCGACTGCAGTTCAATGTCCCTTGTTTCGCCCGCCTCCGCGAAGGCGATGGATGACATGAAGTCTTCGATACCGTCGATTTCAAACCCCTTCCCGGTCTGAAACATCTCGGCCATGGCCGTTTCATGGGCAAACCTTGTTATATCATGAAATGTCCTGCAGTTTTCCGGTCTGAAATTTTCCTTGTCAGGATCGACCAGATTCAAGGGAGAGATCAGCTTCAGCACGCTGTCTAAAACCGAATGCATATGCGTACGCTGCACAGGGCCTTTACGACTGCGGGCATATTCCAGTAGTTTATCCACCCTGCCTTCATAGATGTTGCAGCCCAAAGCGTCCACGGTTATCTCCTTGCCGTTTTCAATGTCACTCGTCGCGGTCCCGGTATTCAGGATCGCGGGGACATTATATTCTCTTGCAAGAGACGCCATATGCCCTGTGACTCCGCCTATGTCTGTAACGATGGCCGAAGCCTTGTTCATTACCTTAACAAACTTCGGATTGGTATGCCTTGCGACTAGCACAGCGCCGTCAGGGAAATCATTCAGATCTCTCTCGTGCTTCAATACAAATGCCCTGCCGTGCCCCACACCCCTGCAGGCAATTACTCCCTTGTTAAGAAGCACCTTGGTGCCTTCAACCCTCGGCGGATTTAAATCATCAGAAAGCCCAGGATCAATCACCCTAAGCGGACGAGTCTGAAGAATATAGAGCCGGTTGTTCCGTTCAATCGCCCATTCGATGTCCTGCGGTCCGGCATAATGCTTTTCCAGTGCAAGAGAACAGTGATAAAGTTCAATCAGGTGTTCGTCTGAAATACACTGTTCCATTCCAAGCCTGTGGGGAATGGCTATTTCTTTCGTGTCCGAGTCATCGGCACATATAAGCATAGTGCGTTTGTCAGCGATCTTCTTTTCCAGAAATGCCCCGGTGGCCTTGTCAATTATAAATGTATCG
>JBFLYJ010000444.1:0-3183 GCA_040756635.1 Nitrospirota bacterium | reverse complement strand
ACACCGCCAGTAATCTCTAATTTGTCCATCTGGCCTGAATGGTCCTTTCTATGCCGGCGTAATCCTTCCTCACCGTAATATCAGTATACCCGGCGTCATTCATCATATTTTCGGCTTCATCAGCACAACCCGCGCCGAGTTCGAGCATAAGTATACCATTGGTTTTCAGAAACTTTCCCGCCTGCGGAATTATCTCCCTGTAAAAAATCATGCCGTCGGCCCCGCCGTCAAGCGCGCCGATCGGCTCCCACTCCCTGATTTCAGGCTGAAGGGTCTTTATGTCGTCAGTCCTGATATATGGCGGGTTTGAGATGATGAGGTCGAATTTGTTTTGATTAAAAAATCTCCACTTCCCGTTGCAATATTTCCCAGCAACGGGAGCCCAGCCCCTCTTTGTTAAAGAGGGGGATACAGCCCTTTCCCCTCTTGACAGAGGGGAATCAAGTCCCCCTTTGGCAAAGGGGGATGTAGGGGGATTTATATTTTCTTCTATTAACAGCGGATCAAAGAGGTGGCCCCTGAGGAATTCAACATTACCGATTTCATTCAGAACAGCGTTTCGCTTTGCGTAGTCCAGTGCAATTTCTGATATATCGGTCGCATAAACATGATCGTCCGGAAATTCTTTGGCAAGAGACAGCGCCAGACATCCGCTGCCGGTGCAGAGGTCGAGAATCATCACCCCCCCTATCCCCCCCTTAGTAAGGGAGGGTGAAGGGGGGGGCTTATTCCCCTTTAAGGGCGGGGTCACCCCGCCCCTACATATTTTTATCGCCTGTTCTGCCATCAATTCCGTCTCGGGCCGGGGAACAAGAATTCCGCTCCCGACAAGTATCTTCAAGCCCATAAATTCACAATACCCGATGATGTACTGCAGAGGTTCGCGATTTTTCCTTCTGCTGACCATTGCATCAATAGTCACTACCTGCTGATCAGTCAGCTCAGGATTGTCCATGAACAGACCGGACAGTTTCAGGCCAAGCCCCTGCCTTATCAATATTTCCGCATCCTTATCCGCAGCCTCGATACCGCTGGCCGCAAGAATACGGGATATATCACGCATTTTATCTAATGCTTTCATTTTATTAAACTTTTAGCGTTTAGCCTTCAGCTGTCAGCATTTGTAGGGGCGTATTGCAATACGCCCCTACACAAAGTTAACGGTTCACGGGGAATACCACCTCATTAGAACAGATCTTAAAATTAGATTCTATCATCAATGATGTGCTTGACGTCATTGTCCCGAATGGCTATTAACAGCCGTTATTCCCGAGGTAGTAGTCAGGTCCAGTGTTCTTGAGATTTTCTGGATGCCCGCTTGTCACGATGTATCGGGAGGGGCATGACAGTCCATAGCCTGAGAACTTCTACTTAAACTGATTGCTTACGGCTTAGAGCTTACGGCTACCTTACAACGCCTTTAATTTCTCTGCCTGGAAATAAGTGGCAAGGCCGTCGACAAGCTCGTCGAGGTCTCCTTCGAGGATCGCGGAAAGTTTATGCAGGGTGAGATTTATCCTGTGGTCGGTGATTCTGTTCTGGGGGAAATTATAGGTCCTGATCCTTTCGCTCCTGTCTCCGGAACCGACCTGTGACTTTCTTTCCTGGGCCCTTTCCTTTTCCTGGTTCTCCATTTCAAACTCATATAATCTGGAACGCAGGACCTTAAGGGCCTTTTCCCTGTTTTTGATCTGTGATCTGCTGTCCTGGCACTGCACAATAAGGCCTGTCGGGACATGAACGATCCTGACTGCGGAATATGTCGTATTAACTCCCTGTCCGCCCGGACCTGAAGCGCAGTATGTGTCGATCCTCAGGTCCTTCTCCTCTATCTTCAGGTCAACCTCTTCGGCCTCCGGTAATACCGCGACAGTCGCCGCGGAAGTGTGGATCCTCCCGGAAGTCTCCGTAGCAGGCACTCTCTGTACCCTGTGAGTGCCGCTCTCGTATTTCATGCGGCTGTACGCGCCCTTACCCTGCACCTCGGCGACAACTTCCTTGATCCCTCCCACGCCGGTTGAGCTCATGTCCATAATCTCGACTTTCCACCTTTTGGATTCAGCGTATTTACTGTACATCCTGAAAAGGTCGGCTGCAAACAACCCGGCCTCGTCGCCGCCGGTACCTGCCCTGATCTCGAGTATGATATTCTTTGAGTCCCGAGGGTCCTTGGGCACGAGCATGAATTTCAGTTCGTCTTCCACCTGCGTCTTTTTCCCTTTTAACTCCTCAAGCTCCATCTCGGCAAGCTCTTTAAGACCGTCATCTCCTCCGGCGGACATTATCTCGTCCGCTTCGACTATTCCGGCCAGGATCTTCTTGTATTCTCTGATCTTGCCGACAATCTCCTCTATATCAGACTGTTCCTTTGAGTATTTCTGGCTCTTCGTGTAATCAGAAAAAACTTCGGGGTCCGACAGAATCTTCGTCAGCTCGTTATACTTGTTCTCAATTTCTTCGAGTTTATCCAATAACATTTCTGCAGCTCCCCGATGATACCCCGCGCGCGGTGTCCAGGATCAAAACCTCTTTCAGCGCCCTGATCGCCACTTCTATCTGGTCGCGGGACGGGACGCCTGTGGTCAGTTTTTGCAGCCATAACCCCGGCATCGCCATTAATTTTACGAAAGGGTTGTCGAGTTTCTTCGACGAAAACTTGATAAATTCATACGAAAGACCCGCGATCAGGGGCATCAGGAAAAATCGCGACAGAAATTTTTCCATAAAAGACGAGTCCTTCGGAATAAGCGAGAAGATCAGGACGCTCAGCAGCATCACCATGATCAGAAAACTTGTACCGCATCTCGGATGAAGCGTACTGTATTTTTCAGCGTTTTCAGGGGTCAGCTCTTCCCCGGCCTCAAAGGCATGCACTACCTTGTGCTCTGCGCCGTGGTACTGAAAGACCCTTCTGATGTCTTTGCTCATACTGATGGCGATTATATAAACAAGAAACACCATGACCCTCAGAATTCCGTCCACCAGATTGAAAATCAGAGAGCTTTCATCAACGGAGGAGAAAATAAAACCTATAAGCTTTGTACCGTACAGAGGCAAAAGCAGAAACAGCCCTATCCCGATGATAAACGCCAGGAGCACGGTCATAAACAGGGAAAAAGAAGTCGGTTTCTCCTCCTCGTGGCCCGATGCCTCAGCGGAATACATAAGTGCCTTTATCCCGAT
>JBFLYJ010000443.1:0-3191 GCA_040756635.1 Nitrospirota bacterium | reverse complement strand
GGCCCAGGTCACTCTTCAGCCCCGTTCTCCTGAGGGGACTATTGACATGAATGTCCCTGTGCGGCTTCTGTTAAACAAATATAATGATCTTGAACTCCATGTTACGCAGAACTACACAAATGATTGCAGCGACCCGACCGCTCCTGAATTATGGACAAATGTGGAACTTAATGATTCATATATAGAGCTCGACTACGCGTTGAAGCCGGTCCCTCTCAGGTTGTCTTCAGTTGCTGACATGCTTTTTGATCCCAAAATGTTCGGGCCCAATATCGTCAATGTCACGATGGAAAACCGCTCCCCTGAGCTGATGCGTATTGCCGCAATAGCCGTTTCAGGGGTGGCCCTTCGCTTTGAATACCGTCCAGTACGGTTTACCGTTTCCGGAGGACTGATTAGCGGGGTTGACAATATAGTAATAGGGCACGCAAAATTTCTTACGGATATCATGGGAGACAGTAGAACTACATTGCCGGACGCCCCATTATCCGTGCTGCACATGCCGGGTGACCGGGAACACGCGCTTATTTACATCGGAGGAGATTCATATGAGGTCATTCTGAAAAACGCAAAGGCATTTTCCTCTCTCTCATATCCTCTCCCTGATTCCGCGTCAGTCCTTGTTAAAGAAGTCACGATTCCGCAGATCTCGCAGTACCATGGCGATAACATTGTCGCTGAAAACACCTCTTATACTTTTAAGGACCTCGGCATTATGACAAGGACATTTCACGGCATACAGCCCGGATCAACGGCACTTACGTTCAGGCTGCCGGCTGATGCCCTGGTCAGGGAAAATGAAAATACGGTCCTGTCGCTCCACCTCGTATACAGTGCAGGGATAAGGAGCGATTCATCTCTGAATATGGTCCTTAACGGGGAATTCGCCGGGTCCGTCCCCCTGAATGATGAAAAGGGCAGCAGGTATCAGGGGTACACCATACAGATACCGGGGTCCTTATTAAAGGCGGGGTATAACACGCTGACATTTAATCCGGTCCTCGCGCCTCTGAAGTCCGGGGAGTGCATTTATCTCCAGACAGACAACCTAGTTATTACTCTCTATGATGATTCCGAATTGAAGATACCGCCCGTGCAGCACTGGATAGAGATGCCGTCTCTGGCGGCGTTTATTACGGACGGGTTCCCTTTCACGAAATGGCCCGACTGGAGAGACACTACGATACTGCTTGCCGACAGAGCAGCGGAAACAGCCGCTTCGGCCCTTAACCTGACGGCCATGATAAGTCAGAAAAGGGGTGTCCAGCCGTTTGAAATTGATTTCTCATACGACCTGCAGGCCCGGGATGACAATGACCTTATCGTTATGGGCCCGCTCCATGTCCTGCCGGGAGAAATATTGCAGGGTTCCCCTCTGGAATCCAACCTGATGTATCCGTGGGCAGGTCGCCTGGAAAATACCGGCAGCAACGAAGCGACTGCGAAAAAGGTGTCTACCGACAGGAGTATAGGGGTCGGGACAGAGGTGGTCATTGGAGAAGACAAACTGCTTATATCGGAATTTGAATCTCCGTTCAGGGCTGAAAAGAGTGTAATGCTTGTAACGGCCAAAGGGCCCGGCAGTCTGCTTCGCGGCATGTTTGCCCTATGGGAGCCTGCAGTGCAGTCGGCCTTCAGCCATGACCTCCTGCTCGTCGATCTGGGAGCGGCGGACCCCAGGGTGTTTTCTCAGGAAGCAGGAGAGAAATATTATTTAGGGAGCGTCAGGGGCGTCAATAAGTTCAATTACTTCCTGCATAAATATTTCCGCGGTTCTGTCGCGGTATTGATCGTCTGTAT
The DNA here is from genome assembly GCA_040756635.1 of Nitrospirota bacterium. Classification (GTDB taxonomy): domain Bacteria; phylum Nitrospirota; class Thermodesulfovibrionia; order UBA6902; family UBA6902; genus UBA6902. The sequence continues at coordinate 1,391 of JBFLYJ010000443.1, read as the reverse complement.
AATCCTTCTTGCGTGGATCGTATACGCCCTGCTCAGGAGGCACAAGCAGAAAAGATTAAGCAATGAATAAAGTAATTGTCATATTCATGGCGTTATTTTTTTCTTGGAGCAGCGTGTCCGCGGCGGTCGAGCCTTCTGCGTGGAAGGCATTCAGGGACCACTTTATCTCCCCGGACGGGCGAGTCATTGATTACGTAAATGGACGCATCACAACATCCGAAGGCCAGTCATACGCGATGCTTGTCGCCCTAAGCGTCGATGACCGGCAGGCGTTTGACATTATCTGGACATGGACCAAGAACAATCTTCAGGTAAGATCGGTAGACAGCCTCCTGGCATGGAAATGGGGGGAAAGACTGCCGGGCACCTGGGATATCATCGACCTGAACAATGCCGCTGACGCGGACATCCTTACAGCCATTGCGCTGCTGGATGCTGCGGAGAAGTGGAAAGATGGTAGCTATAGGACAGAAGCGGTGTCGATCATGAAAGGCATAAGAAACAAACTCATTATTGAAAAATGGGACAGGCTGTTTCTCCTCCCCGGGTATTTCGGGTTCACACCTGATACGGGTCCGGTCATAAACCCATCGTACCTGATAATCCCGTCATTTAAAAAATTCGCCGCTCAGGGGCAGAAGGAATTCTGGGACAGGCTGTACGCTGATTCCCTTTTTGTGCTTTATCATTCCACATTCGGCAAATATAATCTCCCGGCTGACTGGATAACATGGAATCAGGCAGGACCGCGGATCGATACTGAAAAGGGCGCAGTCTTCGGGTATGAAGCAATACGCGTTGTCTTGTATCTGTCGTGGGACCGCAATTTGAAAGTACTCAAAGGACTGGGGCCATATCTTGATTTTATTGAGCAGATAGGATACATGCCGTCAGCAGTCAACCTTTCCGAAGACACGATATCACTGCATGAGGCGTCCGGAGGTTTTTACGCGGTAATGGCACGGGCCGCGATGGAACTCGGACGCAAGGAGCAGTACGCGTCCCTCCGTGCAAAGGCAGGGGAAAAGATCAGTTACGAGAAAGATGACTATTATTCAAACATCCTGTATCTGCTCTCGGACATACGTGTGAACTGATGAAACAGCTTATTAATTTCATTATCATGTCCGTGCTCTTTTTCGGCTCAGCCGGGTTTGCTCAGCAGTCCAGTAATCCGGGCGGGCAGAGCAATATCATCGTCGACACTCATAAGGGACATGATCTGTCTCCAGGGACAGGTGTTTCTAAAAACTCCTCGGAGACAGAGATAAGACAGGGCAATGTCCTGAAAGTCATTCAGAAGGAACACGATATGTTTTTTGAGAAAGGGCAGGATGGAGCCCGTGAAACAGCAGGGCCCCTTTCTACAAAAACCAACTCTAAAGGTAAGC
>JBFLYJ010000442.1:0-3215 GCA_040756635.1 Nitrospirota bacterium | reverse complement strand
AGCCGGACGGTCTTTTTCTTATTTTGCCTGTTCCATGGAACTGTCGAAGACGGGGATATGAAATACATTGCTCATGAAATCTTTTGTACTCTGGTTCCGCGGATTGACGAAAATATCAGGGGGGGTCCCGATCTCGATGATCTCCCCGTTGTCCATGAATACTACCCTGTCGGCGACTTTCTGCGCAAAGCCTATTTCATGAGTTACTACAACCATCGTCATCCCCTCTTTTGCAAGTGAGATCATTACATCAAGGACTTCATGTATAAGTTCGGGGTCCAGGGCAGAGGTGGGTTCGTCAAAAAGCATGATCTTGGGCTCCATCGCGAGGCTCCTGGCTATGGCTATGCGCTGCTGTTCGCCTCCTGACAGCTGCACGGGCAGGGAATCGCTTTTGTGACTAAGTCCGACCTTTTCAAGCAGTTTACATGCCCGTTCATTGGCCAGCTCTCTGCTTAGTCCCCTGATCTTGCGCGGTGCGAGTGTTATGTTTTTGATCGCCGATTTATGAGGATAGAGGTTGAAGTGCTGAAAAACCATGCCGATTTCGGCCCTGAGAGCGGTCAGGTCGGTCTTGGGATCGGAAAGATACATCCCGTCGACAATTATTTCCCCATCGTCTATCTGCTCCAGTTTATTGATTGTCCTCAGAAGGGTGCTTTTCCCTGCGCCGCTCGGTCCGCAGATGACTATGACCTCCCCCTTGGAGATTTCCAGATTGATATTCTTCAGGACGTGATGACTATTAAACCATTTGTTGGCGGCAATAAATCTGATCAAGCTTTGAACCTGTCATTGAACTTATCGAAATAGTTATGAATACTTGATGTTGTGCTGTTATTATTTCAAAAAAAAGGGGATTTTGTCAATCAGATCTCTATCAGTTCAGCGGTTCCGGTTTGTGTGTCAAAGACCATAATTGTGGCCCTGTTTCCAAATCCGTGTACGGTCCCCGGATTCAGGACCAGCGTCTTTCCGGTCATGAAATTCTCGTATTTATGGGTATGTCCCGAGAGGACCACGTCATACTCGGAGCATTTGATCAACGCGTTCTTTATCGGCCCTTCTGTTCCGTGATAACAGGCAAACCTGATGCCGTCCTCCTGAAATTCATAAAAATCCCCTTTGATTTCTCCTGAGATGTCGTTAAAGGCGGACATAAGCCTGAATCTGTCTCCGTCATTGTTTCCGAATATCCCGATGAGTTTTATGCCCTGAAATGCCCTTACTGAATTCGGGTTTACATAATCGCCCAGATGCAGGACATAGGCCACACCCCTGTCTTTGAAAATCCGTACGCTTCGCGCTATATTTTCAATATGATCGTGTGAATCAGATATTATCCCGATTTTCATTGTCTAATGCCTGCCTTTTGGTTGTTTAAGGTCAGCTTGTAGATTATAAATTCTTCAGTAATGGTTTTTGCTCTGGCTATTATACTATGGCCCCATCCCGATTGTCCCGCCACGGCGACGGCCTGTTCGGCCCCTGCTATAGAGGAATAGACCATCTGTACATATCCGCCGGGTTTAAGGTACGCTTTTGCTTCTCCGAAGAACCTTGCAAGTAATTCCTTGTTGGAGTCATAGAGCGCCCTGTCAAAAAAGTCCGCCGGGGTCCCGTCAAGGTAAGGCGGGGTGAACAGTATGACACTGAATGAATGACCGGGGTCAAGTGAGCTGAAAAGGTCGCCTTCTACGACCGAGACGCTGTCCTCGAGTCCGTTGGCCCTTACATTTTCTCCGGCAAACCGCACTGCCTCGGGATTTATATCCACTGCAATGACCTTTGATCCGGAGTGTCCTGCCGTAATTGCCTGTATGCCCGAACCGGTCCCCATGTCCAGTACCTTGTCCTCGGGCGTCACCATAATATGTTTTGCCATGAACTCGCTTGTAAAATAATATTTGGGATTAAATACATCTTCCGACACCCTGTAAGTTCTGCCGAGGACCGAGACCCTGTGGGGCCCGTATTTCTGGATCATTTTGATCAGCCGTATAATGACAGACTGTTTGAGACGCATGAGCATAAAATGCCTCTTGGAAAGCTTGTATGCTAAAACTTGTATATGACCATGCCGGTCAGGAGTTTGGGATAAAAATACGTGGACTTGGGCGGCATCCTCTGTCCTGCAAGCGCCACTTTCTTAAGGTCGTGTATATCGGTCGGATTCAGGAAGAATACGGCCTCAAAGGACCCGTGTTTGGCCCTGTTCACCGCGGTCTCCGGGTCCATTTCATACTCATAATGGTCTATCTTCAGGAGAGATTCAAAAACGAATTTATGGAGGACGGACACGTCAAGGGTCCTCAGACAATCAGGGAGGTCCATCTTCGCGTTTGTTTCATTAAATGACATCGTATAGTACGATCCGGTATTGACAAGGAACATCCCGAACGTATGGGACTTGCCTTCCATGGCCTGAAACATTTTACGCATGGAGTGTTCTCCCCCGGTTTCAGGACCGATTTTCTGCAGGAGGAAATGTTTCTTTAGTGTTTCTTTTATGTTGATGCCGGAATTGATTTCGACTATGCGATGAGTGGGCAGCAGCGTCAAGCCCTCGTCTTCGATATTGGAAAGGAACATCAGAGCGTAGTTGAAAGGCTCCCTGCCGGTCTTGTCAGGCACTTTGGCTTCCATTTCTTTCTGGAACGCGAGTGCGGTTTCATAGCGGTGGTGGCCGTCCGCGATAAAGACGTCCTTGTCAGACATTTCATTTGCTATTTTTTCGATGTCGGCGCTGCCGCTGATCCGCCACAGCCTGTGCCTGAACCCGTCTACGTCCACCGCCTCTATGAGGGGAGCGGTTTCAGCCATAGCGTCAAGAATAGAAGAGGTTGTTCTTGTTTTGCTGCTGTAAAGGGAATATATCGGGCTTGTATTGGCCTGACAGTAGCGGAGGATATTCAGCCTGTCCGATTTGGGCTTTGAATAGGTCATCTCATGCGGATGGATTTTACCGGAGCCTAGTTCCTCGAGCCTTACCGCACCGAGAAAACCTCTTGTCTTCAGAAATTTCCCCCTCACTTCATAACTTATTTCATAAGCATAGAAGTACGGCTCCTCGTCATGTATCAGAGTTCCTTCCTTCAGCCAGTCCGACAGGTATCCGGCTGCCCTTGTATAGCGGTTTTCATGTTCGGTGTCCGCGTCGCTGTCTTTGCCGAAATCGATCCGGATGATATTATGCGGGTCTTTCCCGTAAAGCG
>JBFLYJ010000441.1:0-3218 GCA_040756635.1 Nitrospirota bacterium | reverse complement strand
TTGACCGGAATCATAAGATATGTCCTCCTTGCAGCGGTCCTTGCATTTCCCTCTCTGTCTACTGCGGGACCCGACACTGTTTTGTCCGCCAACAGCAGGTCGATCGCGGTCGTAACGGCATATAACAGGGCAGGGGAGCCGCTTACCGCGGGGAGCGGGTTTGTCGCCGGGGAAGGGTTGATAGTCACGAACTATCACGTCATAGGTATCGCGAAGTCGATCAAAGTCAGTCTCGGAGGCAGGAACGTGGAGGTCAGGGGAGTTGTATACGGTGACAGGGAAAACGACATTGTTGTACTTAAGACAGACGCAAAAGACATGCGTACAGTAAGGCTTGCAGCCAGCGGGAGTCTCCGCCCGGGTGAAAAAGTTTATGTCATAAGCGGCTCTGAAGGTCCGGGCGCGGCAATTCATGAGGGGACGTTTAAGGGGACTAAGACAGTTATCCATGGGAAGAAGGCGCTCGAAATAAAGGCCTCCATTACTTACGGGAGCAGCGGGAGCGCGGTGTTTAATGCCGAAGGGGAGGTCGTCGGCATTGTGACTTTTTCCATTGACAGGGGGACGCCCCTGGTCTGGGCCATGCCGGCTGAGCTGATAAGGGACGGGCTCCGCGCCAACCGGAAGATAAAGAGTGTAAACACGATCATAAAAGAGTATGGCAGCACACCGGAATACTGGTTTTATCTTGGATATTTTCTTCTTGAAGCCGGAGCGCCGGGAGATGCCGCAGGGGTGCTCCGCGAAGCGGTGCGAATGAAATCCGGGTATGCCGACGCTTACTATTATCTGGCTGCCGCTTACGAGAAATTAAACAGGAACAAAGAGGCGGAGGCCGCATACAGGAAGGCGGTGAAGACCGCGCCCGACTTTGCAGACGCGCATTTTCGTCTCGGGGTGCTGCTGGGTAAGGAGGGCCGGTTCAGTGAATCCGTCACGTCTCTTAAGGAGGCAGTCCGGCATGCGCCTGAATTCCCCAATGCATATTACAGCATGGGGATCGCCTGCGGGAAACTGGGCAGGCAGGCCGACAGTATTGAGGCCTATAAAAAGGCTGTTCTGCTGAAGCCGGATTTTGAAGACGCCTATTTCAACCTCGGCGTCGCGTATCAGAAGTCTGGGGCATACAGGGAATCGGCCGCGTCCTTTGAGACACTGGTCAGGTTAAGGCCGGACAGCGCTGAAGGGCACTACAATCTGGGACTGCTTTATCTGGTACTGAAGAACAAAAGTTCCGCTCTTGAGAGTTACAAAGTTCTGAAGGGACTCAACCGGGGACTGGCCGGGAAGCTGCTTGATCTGATAAATAAATGAAGGGATATAAATTTCACCATACAGCGGGGAGAGGCCTGCATATTAGGGCCTGCTCCCGCTGTATGGTGATTGAAGGTGAATGCGGTTTCCTAGCTTAAATGTTTGTTGACCAGCTTGGTCATGTCAAACATGGATACCTGGTTTTTCCCGCCGAAGATCGTTTTCAGATTGGCGTCGGCATTGATCATTCTCCTGTTTGCAGAGTCCTGAAGTTTGTTCTTCTTGATATAGGCCCAGAGCTTCTTTGTGACTTCAGTCCTCGGCATGGGCTTGGCGCCCACGATCTTTGCGAGGTCGGCACTAATCTGCATCGGTTTCATGAATGCCGGATTAGGTGTCCTTTTCTTTGCGGGGGCTTTTTTCTTCGCGACTTTTTTCTTTGCAGGGGCTTTTTTCTTTGCTACTTTTTTCTTCGGGGCAGCTTTCTTTGCTACCTTCTTCTTTGCGGTTTTCTTTGCAGCGGCTTTCTTTTTTACCATTAACTCCCTCCTTAAAATTGGATTAAAGTTTTTTGTTGCATGTAATAATCTGCACTTTTTTAAATAATTTTTCAATCTTTTTTTTTAGTGAATGAGAAATTTATTTACTCGCTGCCGTCATAGGGGGAAATAAGGGTCAGGGGCCGTCAGTTGCGGGACGGCATTCAGCGGGTAAAATTACATGCAGCCCGGGTCTCCTAATTTACAGTCCTGCTGATTCTCCGGCAGGGTAAATATCAAAGATATGGGCCCTGAATGGTTCAAGGATTACGATGAGTCCGGGATGAAGCATGTCATTGCCGCTTCGCAAATATATGTTCGCGTTTAGTTCATCGAAGAGGGTGAAGTCCCGGCCCCTGACTGCCAGGTCTTCAAGCGGTATTCTCCCGGCAGCCGTCATGGAGGTAAGATTGACTACAACGAGTTTAATGGAATCTCCTGCCTGCCAGGTGTAGGCGATAAGGTCATGGGGACCGTCGCCGGTCAAAGTGAAGACCTCCCTCAGCCGCCAGTCCCCCTCACTAAAGACCCTTTGCCCGGTTATGGAGAGGAGTTTTTCATACAGCCTGCATATGTCCCTGTCGGGCTTTTCATGCATGACCCGCCTCATCTGGACAGGGACCTTGATCCTTTTACCTTCTATCTGCCCCTGATGATAAAGCCTCATGCCGGGCAGGGTGGCGAACAGCACGGCGGCCGCCTCCAGTCTTTCCTTACCAAAGACTTCCGCGCTTCTTTGCTCGTCGTGATTTTCAATAAAGCGTGTCAGTTTTCTCTGAAAACCGATGTCCGCCCGGAGGTGAAGATAAATGTCTTCCACCGATGCCGACGCGACACGGTCATAGAGCCTTTTGTCATAGGTATAATCAAAGCCCAGCTGCTGAAGCTCCCACTCGGTCTCCCAATAGGCTTCCGCTATCAATACGCTATCCGGGACCGCCCGCCTGGCACTGCTCCAGAATTCCTCGTCCGGATCTTCTTGCTGACTGTCCTGCATCGTCCAGCCCCAGGTCTTCCTGAAGATATCGTTCAGCACTAGCATGGCCATATCGCAGCGGAAACCGTCACAGTGGCGTGCCGTCTTTACGATCTCGTCGATAAGTGCCTGCCGCATCTGAGGGTTGAAGTAATTCAGCTGCAGCGTGTCGGACCAGGGGGGGAAATAGGGGTCCCTGCCGTTTGCCAGATACAATGTATTGCCGTTATGGCTGACCGTATGAAAATCCGCAGGACGCTTTTCAAATTCTTCGTTGCCTGCCTGGATGAAATAATCGGGATGGGTCCGTGTCCATGGATGAGAAAGCCCTGTATGGTTCGGAATGAAATCGAGGATGAGCCGCATACCGCGGTCGTTTAATTCCCTGCGCGCCCTGTCGATGTCTTCCCAGCTGCCGATAACCGGGTCAGGTATATAACCCTCGATAG
>JBFLYJ010000440.1:0-3219 GCA_040756635.1 Nitrospirota bacterium | reverse complement strand
ATTCACATTTCCACCCCGCAACAGAAGGCTGCATCATTGCGAGATTGGTTTTCCCGCAGGCGGAAGGAAAGGCAGCGGCTATATGATACTGTCTCCCCTCAGGACTGGTAAGACGAAGGATCAGCATATGCTCCGCCATCCAACCCTCGCGCTTCGCCATGGCCGAGGCGATCCGGAGGGCCAGGCACTTCTTCCCAAGCAGGGCATTCCCGCCGTATCCTGAACCATACGACCAGATCAGGTTTTCTTCAGGGAAATGACTTATATATTTTTGCTCTATTGGCGCACAGGGCCATTTTGTATCTTTTTGACCCGGGGCAAGAGGTGCGCCCACTGAATGAAGGCAGGGAATATAGTCGCCGTCCGTGCCGAGAAGTTCAAGTACCCTGGAGCTGACGCGGGTCATAATGTGCATATTCACAACTACATAAGGACTGTCCGAGATTTCGACCCCGATTTTTGAAATGGGAGAACCGACGGGCCCCATTGAAAAAGGGATCACATACATAGTGCGGCCCCTCATGCATCCCTTATACAGGCCAAGCATGTTCTTTTTCAGCTCAGCTGGAGCGATCCAGTTGTTCGTTGGGCCGGCTTCATCACGTGAAGAAGTGCTGATATACGTGTTGTCCTCGACGCGGGCCACATCGCTCGGGTCAGACCTGAACAGAAAACTGTTCGGCCTTTTCCTGAGCGGTATCGCTATCCCGCTGGCGATGAGTTTGTCCATCATAAAACCGTATTCATCTTTTGAGCCGTTGCATACATAAATATCATCCGGTGCGCACAGGTCAGCCACTTCCTTTATCCATTTGTTGAGCTTTTCATTTTTAATGGTAACGTTCATCGTTTATCTCCTTGTTGTTCTCCTTTCCTTTCACACGTCCAATGAAATTTCACAGGGAAAAGAAGAAAAAGTATCGGCCTGAATACCGGACATCTGCGGCTACGGTCAATTATACATATTGTTACTCATAATTTCTACAGCCTAAATCGGACGGCACGGCCCATGAATTAATTGCCTGCTTTAGGTTACAATACTATCGCCATGACGATGGATTTCCCGAATATTATAAGACAGCTGATTGTATCGGCCCTGCCGATACTGATCGCGATTACATTTCATGAGGTTTCTCACGGATACGTTGCCTACAGACTTGGTGACCCCACCGCAAAGTTGATGGGACGACTCACACTCAATCCCATTGCGCATATCGATCTCATAGGCACTATTATCCTGCCCGCCATATTATTAATTACCGGCGCCCCTGTATTCGGATACGCCAAACCTGTCCCTATTAATCCCCTGAACTTCAGAGACCCCAAAAGAGATATGGCCAAATCCGCTGCAGCAGGACCGATTACCAACGCATGTCTCGCCGTTTTAAGTTTGATTATTTTAAAGTTCCTTATAATTCCGTTAGCTTCGATAATGCCGGGGGCAATGAGCCACGCTGTTCTTACGCCGCTTTCAATGATGTTTACCCAAAGCATAATCATTAACGTCGTCCTGGCGGCGTTCAACCTGCTGCCGATCCCCCCCCTTGACGGGGGCAGAGTGCTTGTCGGACTTTTACCTCACAGGCAGGCGGTCGCGTACAGTAAAATCGAACCATACGGTTTTTTTATAGTCATCCTTCTTCTGATGACAGGGATCGCAAGTTTCTTTGTGACTCCTCTTATCAACTTATTTTTGGCACTTCTCAGTCTCTTCTGAGAGAAAGGGGTTTCGTAGTTGGCAAAACAGAGAGTCCTCAGCGGAATTCAGCCCAGCGGCAGACTGCATATAGGTAATCTCGTGGGCGCCCTGCAAAACTGGGTCAGGTTGCAGGATCAGTATGAATGCTATTATTTCATCGCGGACTGGCATGCACTCACTTCCCAGTACGCCGATACCTCGCAGTTAAAAGACAATGTCAAAGACGTGCTGGTCAACTGCCTTGCCGCCGGTCTTGATCCGGCAAAGGCCACCATCTTCGCGCAGTCGCGCGTGCTTGAGCACGCCGAACTTCATCTGCTGCTTTCGATGATCACTCCATTGTCCTGGCTTGAACGTGTGCCTACGTATAAAGAAAAACAGACAGAAGTCGCGGACAAAGACCTTCACACATACGGCTTTCTGGGGTATCCGCTGCTGCAGTCGGCAGACATACTGATTTACCGGGCGCATCATGTTCCGGTTGGAGTCGACCAGATGCCGCATCTCGAAATTACAAGGGAGATCGCCAGGCGTTTCAATAACTTCTATGGAGAGGTGTTCCCTGAACCGGAAGGGCTTCTGACGGAATTTCCAAAGGTGGTAGGGATCGACGGCAGGAAGATGAGCAAGACATACGGCAACTGCATTTATCTCTCTGATTCACCCAAAGAGGTCGAACAGAAGGTCAGGACAATGACAACCGATCCGCAGCGTATAAAGCGGACCGATAAAGGCGACCCTGAACTTTCACCTGTATACCATCTCCATAAGATATTCTCATCGAGAGAGGAGCAGAACCAGGTTTCCGAAGGATGCCGCACAGCCGGCATAGGATGCATTGACTGTAAAAAGGTACTGATCAAAAACCTCCTGTCAGTGATGGAACCGATATGGGAAAGACGGAATCACTTCATCGGGAAACCGGACCTTCTTGAAGACATATTGTCATCGGGTTCAGATAAGGCTAAGAGAGCGGCAATTGATACTATGCTTGAGGTAAGAAGAGCTATGCGAATCGGAAACCTCCTGTGACAAAATAAAAGACGGAGTCTGCCCGTGATGCCTTAGAATGTAATAAAATATAATACCCTGTAAAACAAAAAGGCCCGTTTTATACGGGCCTTATAAATTTGATGAAGTATTCTACTAATCCTTGATTTTCTTTCTCAATAACCTTCTGCCTGCAAAGACCGCCCCGCCTAAAATAAAAAGGGTGGAGCTGACCGGTTCCGGAACTATGGTAAATGCAGTGCTGATGGTCCCTAACTTATTGCGAGGTTCGTCATCATTTATGAAAAACCTGATGTCACCGCCTCCAAAGTTTATTTGTTGAGTATATGAGAGATAATTGTTAGTCCTGGCAGTTTCAACTTCGCCGACTGACCCGTAATATAAGCCGTCACCTATGACAAGAAACGGATTTGAAGAGTCTGATGGATCAATATCCATATGTATACTCCATGAATAAGTTGTATTTATCGATATGGGATCTATTGTGCCCCACCATCCCCCGGCTATTG
>JBFLYJ010000044.1:0-12849 GCA_040756635.1 Nitrospirota bacterium | reverse complement strand
GCATACTCCCACATCATTTGAGAGGGCTTTTTTATGAAAAATTTGCCTGAATATTCCTGCGTGTCTTCGAGGTCCTTTATATAGCTCTTTTGAATGAAACCGCCTTTGATATCCTTGATGGATTCAAATTTTTTTTGCAGAGAAGCAACTGTGGCGTCAACAGCCGCCGCTGAAACGGAAGTGGATAGTGAACAGAGAATAGTGAATAGTGCAAAGGCAGTGACCAGGTATGAGTGAAGAGTGAAGAGTGAAGAATTTTGTATTTTACAGTTTGCATTTTTCCTGACCCCTGACAACCGACCCCTGACAACTGACACTTGTTTTTTCATTCGTGCCTCCTGATAACTTCTCTTGGTTTACCTGCCTCACCCGGCGGTCCGACGATGCCTTCTTCTTCGAGCATTTCCATGATCCTTGCCGCCCTGTTATAACCTATTTTCATTCTGCGCTGGATATAAGATATGGAAGCCTGGCCTGCCGCAAGCACGATATCTCTGGCCTGGGCGTACAGCTCGTCCTTTTCCTCGAAATCGGCTGTTTCCTGCGGAACCGTGACAAGGTCTTCAAACAGCGTATAGTCGGGTCCGGCCTGGGCCTTTATGAATTTCACCACATCCCTGATCTCCTCTTCGCTCACGTATGCGCCGTGGATGCGTTTTATCCTCTTGCCCGGGCTTGTGAACAGCATGTCTCCCTTTCCAAGCAGCTGCTCGGCGCCGTAGGTGTCAAGTATGATGCGCGAATCCAGTTTGGATGAAACCTGAAAGGATATTCTGGAAGGAAAATTGGCCTTTATTATTCCCGTAATGACATCCACAGAAGGCCTCTGCGTAGCGAGCACCAGATGAATCCCGGCCGCCCTTGCCATGCCTGCCAGTCTGGCGATCGAATCTTCCACCTCGCGCCCGGAGGCGAACATAAGATCCGCAAGCTCATCGATGAATATTACAATGTAGGGGAGAGGTTCCTTGTCGGCCCCTTCACTGTCTTTTGCATTTTTTGAGCGGGCCGCTGATTCCACATGTTTATTATAAGCATCAATGTTCCTTGCTCCTGACTCTGCAAGCAGCCTGTAGCGCCTCTCCATTTCAAATACGAGTTTCTTTAATGCATTTGAGGCCTCTTTGGGCAGAGTAATAACAGGCATAAGAAGGTGCGGTATCTCCTCGTATGCGGAGAGTTCAAGCATCTTGGGGTCTATCATCAGCATCTTTACTTCCTTGGGTGTTGCCTGGTACAGAAGGCTCATCACGATGCTGTTCATCCCCACGCTTTTACCTGAACCCGTGGCTCCAGCTATAAGCAGGTGGGGCATTTTGCTCAAATCAGTGATAACAGGGACCCCGAAAATGTCCTTCCCCAGTGCGAGGGTCAGCTTGGAAGAGCTCTTTGTAAAGGCCTCGTTCGTTATGATTTCCTTAAAAACGACCGAGTCCCGATCTTTGTTAGGCACCTCAATCCCGAGGGTGGAGCGGCCGTGAATAGGAGAAATACGTATGCTCGTGGCCTTAAGGGCCATAGCAAGGTCGTCTGCAAGAGACATTACCTTGCTGATTTTTATTCCGGGCGCGGGCTCAAACTCAAACATCGTTACTATCGGTCCGGGCGACACATAGGTGACCTTCCCTTCGATGGAATAATCAAGGAGTTTCTTTTCGAGCAGGTCTGATCTTTCAAGCAGCTCTTCTTTGGACGGCCTTGATTTGGAGGGGGGCGGGTCATTCAGCAGACCTGAGCCGGGCAGTTCGTATTCACTGGACGCCTTTCTTGCCGGCGCCGGCGACTTTTTCGCTGCCGGCCTTATAATAATCTCCGGACCTGTTATGGGTAGCGGTTCCTGCAGTGGTTCTGCCGGCTCTATCACCTCTTCAAATATATGGGGCAGGCTCTTTTCCTTTTCCTCTTCCTCCACTTTTTCAGTAACGGCGATTTTTGTCTTCATCTCTTTTATGGCGGCAAGGGCGCGTGAGCCCGATGACACCCTGTCCCTGGCAGCGGCATACAGGTTTATCAGTGAAAACTGGATAAGATACATAAGAGTAATAAGCGTTAAGGTCCCAAACAACAGATAAGAGCCTACAGTTGAAATAATCTGTTTTGTGAGATCAGTGCTGACGGAGCCAATGGCCCCTCCCGAATGACCGCTGAGTATCAGGGCAAGCAGAGAAGATACGGAAAGTATCAATAGAATGAATGAAATAATAAAGAGGGACTGCTTTTGCTGGGCAGGTCTGCCAAGCACTTTTCTTATACCTGAAACAATAAGGATAACGGGGATAAGGTAAGCAGTGAGTCCGATGGCCTGCAGCAGGCCGTCAGAAACAAGGGAACCGAAGCGCCCCAGAAGGTTTTTTAATTCAGTACTGTCCGTGGATAAAGAGCGGTCCCACTGGTTGTGGCTTATCAGGCTTATGATGACGACTATGCCGGCAGCAATGGCAAGTACGCCGAAGATCTCCTCTTTTATCCGTCTGCTTTTTTCTTCCATGCTGAAAATGATTTTAACATTTTGCCCGTGTTTCGTCATTTCTGCCCCGGCACAGACGGGACAGATTATTTATGAACCACCAAGTCACAAAGCTTATCTTCATTTCACTTTATGTTTTTATAACTTCGAGCCTTTGTGACTTCGTGGCCAATTGTTTTTCATTTTACGTAATAAAAAAGCACGACAGCGCCGAAAACGATCCTGTATAAGGCAAATGAGTTGAAATTATGTCTTGTAACGAATCCGAGGAAGGCCTTTATAACGAGAAAAGCGGAGAAAAATGATACAAGGAAACCGACAGCGAAAATAGGGAAATCGCCCATGGATAAGTGATTCAGGTTTTTCAGCAGGTCATACGATGTTGCCGCGAACATGGTCGGGATCGCGAGGAAGAAAGAAAATTCGGTGGCGGCCTTTCTCTCGAGCCCGAAACACATTGCCCCCATGATTGTGGCACCGGCCCTTGAGACTCCCGGAAAGAGTGCCAGCGTCTGCGCCATACCTATGCCCAGCGCCTGTTTAAAGGAAACGTCATCGACATCCATGACAACGGATTTTTTTACCAGACGTTCAATCACAAAGATTGCGATCCCCCCTACGATGAGTGCTATGGCAACGGTCACCGGATTAAACAGGAGGCGTTTAATATATGAATGCAGAAGGAATCCGAAAAATGCAGCGGGAAGAAACGCGATCAGGAGATTCAGCAGGAAGCGGTTTGTCTTTTCGGTCCCTATGCCCTTTATTGATGAGTACAGCTTGGCCCGGTACAGCCATACGACCGCAAGTATGGCGCCGAGCTGGATAAACACATCAAAGGTTTTTGCAACGTCACTCGTGAAACCCAGTAAATCCCCTGCCAGGATGAGATGTCCCGTCGATGATATGGGAAGGAATTCAGTAATCCCTTCAACTATACCCATTATGACCGCTTCGAGCATTGATGATTATAACAGATTTTTTTTTATCCTTTTGCTAAACTTCTATGCAAATGTCGAACAACCCCGGACCTGAGCCAAAGACCGACAAGCAGAAAAAGGGTGACTTTTGGCGTTTCGTAGGCGTTGCCAGCACGGTTGGAATCAACATGGTCGTCAGCACGTTTGTCGGGTTTGCCCTGGGCTATTGGGTGATCGACAATTATTTTAATACGGCGCCGTGGTTTACGATCATTCTTACATTTCTCGGGATTGTTGGGGGCTTCAGATACCTGTTTAGTATCGCCAAGAAGGCAGGGGAGAAAGACAATGAATAGTTGGTCAGGATTTAAATATTAGACCTATCGAATTGCAGAAATACCTTTGGGCCTTTATCCCCGCGGAAGCGGGAATTCGGTTTTCTTAGGTATTTTCTGGATACCCGCTTTCGCGGGTAAGACGATTCAGGACAGGTCGGGCTTCCAATGAACTATTTATGGAAATACTGAAACGGGTCATCAGGACGAGCATTTTTATTATAATACCTGCGATCATACTGTCAGCTATATTAGTTGAGCCGCGGAAGTTTCCGCTGGGGATACTGATGGGCTGGCTCTTCGGTATACTGAACCTGAGGCAGCTGTCGAGAAATATAGAGGGGCTGGTCGGCACGCAGAAGATGACGCTGAAGCTGGTTTTTCTAAGCATGACCCGGCTGTTGATACTGTTTACCGCCATATTTGCCCTGATTTATTACAGGGTAGTGAATGTATTAGGCCTGCTGATCGGGTTTACGGTTGTTTTTGTCCTGATCCTCGTCGAGGGGGCAAAGGTAGGGAAGGGGAATTGACATCCGTAGGGGCGTATTGCAATACGCCCTTACATGAAGGACATTGTAAACTTGTCCCTGCAACATAAATTGGAGGAATAAATGCGCAAATATAAGTCACCTGAAAAAATGAAACAAAGGCTGATTGAACTGATTCTTGAGAGGACGTTTAAATTTACGGATGAGCCGACGTTTAAATTGGCCTCAGGCGCGATGAGCAATTTTTATTTTAATTGTAAACCCACCACTCTGAATGCCGAGGGGATGTATCTGACCGGCAATCTATTATATGAGATTATAAAAAGCCGGAAGTCATGGAAGGTTAAGGGAGTGGGCGGACTTACGCTTGGTGCTGACCCGGTCGCAAATGCGATAGCCTACAGTGCTTATATGAAAGGAGTCCCGTTAGAGGCGTTTGTGGTCAGGAAGGAACCCAAGAAGCACGGGACTATGCTATGGATAGAAGGGAATGTAACGTCAGGCGACAGGGTCATTATAGTGGAAGACGTCATTACCACAGGCGGTTCCACAAAAAAAGCGATTGACAGGGCGAGGGAGTGCGGACTCAGGGTCCTGGGAGTGGTGGTGCTTATCGATAGGCAGGAAGGCGGCCGGAAACTGATCGAGTCCCTCGGTGTCCCGGTCCGGGTGCTGCTGACCAAAGAGGATATTTTCAGGGCATATCAGGAACGAAAGGCATTTAATATTAAATAAATAAATTTAAGTCATTCATGCATTAATATTTTTTATTTGACGTTGAAACAGGATATGTTCTACTATGATAAACCTTTTTTTCTGCGCAATCCTTAATTTCAAGAGTAGCGTCCTTTTAAAAAAAGGGAAACCTGATTTTGTTAGTTTTAATAATAATGCCCCCCTGTCATGTTAATAGGGGGAAAAAAAGAAGGAGGGTCAAATGGGCGGTAAGTACAAAACACCAATGCTGGACGAGCTGGAAAAAGGACCGTGGCCGAGTTTCGTAACTGAAATTAAAAAGGCCGCAAAAAGAACAGAAATGGCCGATGATGAATTGGGCCAGGTCGAAAAATCCTACAATACCGGCCGCGGATACTGGAAACACGGCGGAATCGTCGGCGTTCTCGGTTACGGCGGAGGAGTTATCGGGAGGTATTCTTCACTTCCTGATGAATTTCCGGGAATTGCACACTTCCACACAGTCAGATTAAATCAGCCGAGCGGCTTCTTCTACACAGCGGAAGCATTACGGATGATCATGGACATCTGGGACAAATATGGAAGCGGACTTACAAATATGCATGGTTCCACAGGAGATCTTGTTCTCCTTGGTACAACCACCGAAAACCTCGAGCCTCTCTTTGCAGAATATTCTTCACGCGGATGGGACCTCGGCGGGTCAGGTTCAGCGATGAGGACACCGAGCTGCTGCTTAGGCCAGGCGCGCTGCGAATGGGCATGTATCGACACTATGGCCATCTGCAATGAAGTGACCCAGTACTACCAGGACCAGCTGCACAGGCCGTCATTCCCTTACAAATTCAAGATAAAAGTAGCAGGCTGCGCATGCGACTGCGTAGCAGCTATCGCCCGTGCCGACCTGTCCATTATCGGAACATGGAAAGACAATATCCGGATAGACCAGGCAGAAGTGAAAAAATACGCTGATGCCGGCATGAATATCAAGGCGGAAATCGTCGACATGTGCCCCACAGAGTGCATGAGCTATGATGGAAAGACACTGAAGGTCAATGACGCACAGTGCAACAGGTGCATGCACTGCATTGCCAAGATGACCAAGGCATTGAAGCAGGGTAAAGTGAAAGGCGCAACCCTCCTTGTCGGAAGTAAGGCCCCGATCGTCGTAGGCTCCCTTCTTTCATGGGTAATCGTACCTTTTATAGAGCTGAAGGCTCCTTTTGACAATCTGAAAGACCTCGCAGACAAAATGATCGAGTGGTGGGATGACAATGCAAAACCAAGAGAAAGAATAGGCGAGCTTATCGAAGTTAAAGGCATGAGGCCGTTCCTCGAAGCCATTGAAATGCCTCCTGTACCTCAGCAGGTCAGGGAGCCGAGAAAAGACCCGTTCTTCTTCTGGTCTGAGGACGATTTCAATTAAAATTTAAATAAATATTTAAACTTAAAAGGAGGAAGTATCCATGTCATTACCTGAAAGACAAACTGATATAGGGCCACCGCATTATGAAAAATTCTTACCACCCGTAATAAAGAAAAACTACGGTAAATGGGCATATCACGAAGTATTGACTCCCGGCACGATGGTCCACGTTGCTGAAGGCGGCGATAAACTGTACACCGTAAGGGTCGCGTCACCGAGAATTCTCAGCACTGACACTATCCGCGACATTTGCGGCATGGCCGAGAAATACTGCGATGGTTATCTCCGTTTTACCACGAGAAACAACGTAGAATTCCTTGTGTCAGACCAGAGCAAGGTTGATCCCCTTGTAGCTGAACTGAAATCCAAAAAATATTCAGTAGGCGGAATCGGTCCGAGAATAAGCAACATAGTACACACCCAGGGCTGGGTACACTGCCACAGTGCTTGTACTGACGCCTCAGGGCTTGTGAAATCAATAATGGACGAGCTCCATGATTACTTCACAACCAAGGCACTCCCCAACAAGGTAAGACTCGCGGTCGCCTGCTGCGTTAACATGTGCGGCGCGGTTCACTGCTCTGATATCGCAGTTGTCGCGATCCACAGGAAACCGCCTGTAGTTGATGATGAAAACGTCGCCAAGATGTGCGAAATTCCGACAACAGTTGCGTCATGTCCGACTTCCGCAATCAGGCCGAACCCGAAAACGAAGTCAATCACAATCAACGAAGAGAAATGCATGTACTGCGGAAACTGCTTTACGGTTTGCCCCCCGATTGAAATCCATAATCCCAAGCAGGATGGAGTCGCAATCGTGGTCGGCGGCAAGGTCGGCAGCCTAAGGTCCAGCGCAAAGTTCTCCAAGTTGGCAGTACCCTACATCCCGAACGAGCCCCCGAGATGGCCGAGCGTTGTAAAGGCAATTAAAAACATCCTCGACGTCTATGCAGCAAACGCCAGAAAGCACGAGAGGGTCGGTGAGTGGATTGAGAGAGTAGGCTGGGAAGACTTCTTTAAACTGACCGGTATTCCGTTCACATTCCAGCACATCGATGACTTCACTTTCATGAGAGACACCATGAGAAACTCAGCAGCATTTAAGTATTAAAACAGCATTTGAATGGCAAGTAGTTCCGTAGAGCGGGACTACTTGCCTTCTTCTTTAAGACTTGTTTTATTCTTGACAAAATATTTTGTAAGAGGTAGCTTATTAGCGCTGACCTTTAACGTTTAATATTAAAAATGAGGTGAGGATATGGAACAATCAGAAATTCAGGATAAAATATTCGCATATATGCAGCAGATGAAGGGCAAAAAGAAATTAAAAGAAAAAGACATTATCAAGAAAATAGCTGAAGATACATCAGAAGAAAAAGACATAGTAAAAAAGGCCCTCAGGGAAATGATCAATGTCGGCAGGGTCATGTATTCCTACGGCGGCGGGTCCAGCTCTGTAGAGATCCCCAGCGACGAATACCTCAAAGAAAAAGGATTATTATAAAAGGACAGTTAGCAGGGATCATGGGTCAGGGATAAGGTAAATGGAATACCTGATCCCTGGTCCCTGATCCCTGAAAACTTTTCTTCTCCCGCTTTATATGTCTAAAAAATCCATTCCCAGGATAGTTGTCTCCGGTCTGAGGGGAGGAGGCGGAAAAACCATCCTGTCTTTATCTCTCACTGCTTTACTGCGAAAAAAAGGCTCCCGGGTCACTACATTCAAAAAAGGACCTGATTACATCGATGCCGGCTGGCTGGCCAGGGCATCCGGCTCTCCCTGCTATAATTTAGACCTCTTTATGATGACCCCGGAGCAGGCACTTGAGTCATTCCTGGCACATTTGAGTGACTCTGAAATAGCTGTCATTGAAGGCAACAGGGGGCTTTATGACGGTATGGACCATAAGGGGACGTACAGCACTGCAGAGCTTGCGAAGCTTATAAAGGCACCCGTGTTGATAATCATTGACTGCACAAAAACAACAAACACGGTGGCTGCTCTAGTACTCGGCTGCCAGAAAATGGACCCCGGTGTCAATATTGCGGGCGTAGTTCTTAACCGTGTGGCCACAAACAGACAGGAGTCTGTAATCAAAAAGGCCGTGCAAGAGAGGTGTCATGTCCCGGTGCTTGGTTCAATCCCAAAATTAAGGAAAGACCCCTTCCCGGAAAGACATATGGGGCTGACACCGTTCCAGGAGCACAGGGGTATAGAGGACGCACTTTCGGCTGTGGAGGAAATAGGGACGCAATACCTGGATATTGACGCGATATTAAAAGCAGCTAATGAGGCAGCGTCATTGCATGTTGGGTCATTGCATGCAGAGCCCCTGCACGCACCAGAGCACCCCCTTGTTAAGATAGGTGTTATCAGAGACTCAGCTTTTCAGTTCTATTACCAGGAAAATTTTGAGGCCCTTCAGAAAAAAGGCGCTGAACTGATAGAGGTAAGCCCGCTGAGAGAGGAAAGTCTGCCGGATATTGACGCTCTATACATCGGCGGCGGTTTCCCTGAGACACATGCGATTGCGCTGGCCGAAAATGCGGCCTTCAGAGATTCCCTTTATGCCGCCGTTCAGGACGGCCTGCCTGTATATGCTGAATGCGGAGGGCTTATGTATCTGGGCAGAAACCTCATGCTTGAGGGCCGTACTTATCCTATGGTGGGTGCGCTTCCGGTATCATTCGGCCTTGAGAAGAGGCCGCATGCCCACGGTTACACTATTGTTGAGGTAGCAAGGGCAAATCCTTTTTTCCCCGAAAAATGTGTACTTAAGGGTCACGAATTTCACTATTCAAAAGTGCTGGAGATAGAAGAGGACGGCACATATTTTGCGTTTCACATGCAGCGGGGCAAGGGGATAGTTGATAATAGAGATGGGATATGCTATAAAAATGTCTTCGCAGCGTACACCCACCTCCATGCAGTCGGATCTCCTGAGTGGGCTGACGGCATGATACGGTGCGCAGAGAAATTCAAGAGCAATAAATGATCCCCGGATTATGCGGATTTCACAGATATTTTTTCCAATCTGAGTAATCGTCGAAATCTGCGGACAGAGATTTATTTATGGCGAGACCGAAACATTTACAGTGCCCGTATTGTGATAATTATTTGAGGGCGCCGCTTGACATCAAGTTCAAGTCAATGGAACTTACCGGGGGGATCTGTACCTGCGGCGCAATTTATGTCTACGCCCGCACGGCCCGCAATCTCGGCGGAATATTCATGGATGCCCTTACCTTTGCATGCAGGGGAGATGAGGACAAGGCCATGTCGCTGGATCCTGCAGACTATGAGTCGGTGGATTATGACTACGACATCAATACAAACACGATCAGCCGGACCAGCAAGACCGGAAAGGCCGGGAAGCTCGTTTTCATAAGGTTAAACAAATAAAAACTAATTCTGGCAGAAGGGGGTGTATATATAACTTTCATTAACTAAGATAAATGACATATAAAATTTTTTTATTTGACCGGGAAGGGGGAATTATATTATAGTCCTTAATCTGTCTTTAGGTCTATTGCAATCAATAGCATAAATGCTCTAGAATTAACTTCCGTTAGACAAAGGCGATACCAAAATTTTGTTAACAAGAAAGGAGTAGTATAATGCCAACATTAGAAAGTGAAGGAAAAAGCTATGAAGTCGACGAAGAAGGTTACCTCATGGACTGGTCTCAGTGGAACGAGGGTATAGCAGGTGTAATGGCCAAGGGAGACGGCCTTGATCTGACCGAGGAACACTGGGAAGTAATCAAGTTCCTGAGAGATTATTTTGACAAATACCAGATTGCCCCGATGATCAAGATCCTGACCAAGGAACTTGCCAAGAAATACGGTAAGGAAAAGGGCAACACAAAGTATCTGTATGAGCTCTATCCGGCCGGCCCTGCAAAGCAGGCCTGCAGGTACGCAGGACTTCCGAAGCCGACTGGCTGCGTATAATATTTTATTTACAAAAAACAAGATCGAAACGACTAAAGGGTTGTTACCATTCACATGTTGAATGCGTAACAACCCTTTGTAAAATAACAAGCCGTGCTTCTTACTAAAAACCGATGAAAATATGTCGCCTGTTATCAGAGAAGAAACATGAAATATCAAAAACGTGGTTTGATTTGATAACAAAGACATATCCTCAAGACACTGCAAATTTTTTAAAAACTCAAAAGAACAGGTTTGGCAATCCTGTTGGCTACACAATTTCGGAGGGGATAGATGTTATCCTGGAGGAATTAACGGGAGACATCGATTTTGCCAGGGTCTCACAGTATCTCGATAACATTATCAGGATCAGGGCCATTCAGGATTTTACCCCCTCTCAGGCCATAAGTTTTATATTTCTTCTTAAGAAAGTGATCCGGGAAGAACTGATAGAGCAGATCCACGAGCATGAGCTGTTTGATGAACTGCTGATGATCGAATCCCGCATAGACCAGCTGGCGTATGTCTCTTTTGATATGTATATGGCGAACCGGGAGAAGATTTATAAACTGAGGGCAAATGAATTAAAAAACCGGACATCCAGGATAATGAAGATATCGAATATGTTCCAGGAAGATGAAGAAGTTGAAAAAAAGGGGCAGGCCGGTTTTTGATTTTGGAGTTTTTTCAGGTCTTTACTGAACAACAATAAAATTTAGTTGGATAAAGAGAGGCAGACTCTCTTACAGCACAAAAGAAAGGGGGGTACATAATGGGAATGATCTTTTCTTTAGTTGCCGTTATTGTTCTCGTTGCCATTGCCTACATGGGAGCAAAGCTCAGTTTGCTCAGTCTCTTCGGAGTTGCAATCCCGTATCTCGCGGTACTGGTGTTTATTGCCGGCTTCGTAAAAAAAGTGATCAAGTGGGGACAGTCTCCGGTTCCGTTCCATATTCCTACAACCTGTGGTCAGCAGCAATCCCTGCCGTGGATAAAACAGAGCAAGCTTGATAATCCGTCTACAAAGCTTCAGGTATTCGGAAGGATGGCACTGGAGGTTCTGCTGTTCAGGTCTCTTTTCAGGAACCTTAAGACACACAGGACAGACGGAGGACCGGCCTACGGTTCTAATAAATGGCTGTGGCTCGGAGGCCTTGCATTTCATCTGACGTTCTTCGTCGTATTTATAAGGCACCTCAGGTTTTTTACCGAACCCATCCCGGCCTGGGTCAATACGCTTGACGCAGTGGACGGCTTTGTGCAGGTGGGTGTGCCTCATATGCTGTTGACCGGGATTGTGCTCCTTGCCGCCGCAACGTATCTCCTCCTTCGAAGGCTCTTGAATCCGCAGGTCAGATATATATCTCTTCCCGCGGATTATTTCCCGCTGTTTCTGATCATCGGAATTGCCGCATCGGGAATTCTCATGAGGTATTTTATCAAGGTGGATATTATCAAGGTCAAGGAGCTTACCATGGGACTGGCCACCTTTAGTCCCGCTGTTCCGGAAGGTATCGGCGCCATATTTTTCGTTCACCTTTTCCTCATAAGCGTTCTTTTTGCGTATTTCCCCTTCAGCAAGCTCATGCATCTTGGAGGGGTCTTTATGAGCCCGACAAGAAACCTTCCCAACAACAGCCGCGCGGTAAGACATGTGAATCCGTGGAATCCGAAGGTAAAACTGCACACATATGAAGAATACGAAGATGAGTTCAGAGAGCTGATGAAATCTGAAGGAATCCCGGTAGAAAAGGAGTGATGAAATGGCAGACAAACTGAAACCAAATGATCTGTTGTCAAATATAAATTATATTCCTCCGCTGAAGCAGTGGATGGATGTCCCGGTTGAATTCAAGAAAGGTTATTACTGCTACGGCGCGAAACCCAAGAACCTTGATTACATAAGCTTCCCCAATGGCAGGGAATGGAATGTTACCGAAGCGGACTGGAAGCTTGTCTCCAACTGGAAAGACATATTCCTTGAAGGCATGGAAAACCTGCTCAAGAAGTTCCGCTCATTCAGGCTTTTTATGGACATATGCGTCAGGTGCGGAGCATGCGCCGACAAATGCCATTTCTTTATAGGCACGGGAGACCCGAAGAACATGCCTGTACTGAGGGCAGAGCTTTTGAGGTCCATTTACAGAAGGTACTTTACGGTTGCGGGTAAACTCGGAAAGATAGCCGGGGCCCGGGACCTTACCGAAGACGTATTTAAAGAGCTGTGGTATTACTTCTACCAGTGCACCGAATGCCGCCGCTGCTCGGTCTTCTGCCCGTATGGCATCGACACAGCGGAAATCACGATGATGGGCAGGGAACTGATCAATCTGCTCGGCTGCTGCACGGACTGGATCTCCGGACCTCTGGCAAACTGTTACAGGACCGGCAACCACCTTGGTCTTCAGCCGCATACCATCAAGAGCAATTTTGATTACATGCTTGATGACCTGGAAGAGCACACGGGCATACGGGTCGAACCGACCTTTAACAGAAAAGGGGCGGAGATACTTTTCGTCACCCCGTCGGCCGACTTCTTTGCCGAGCCGGGGGTCTTTACCTGCATGGGCTATCTCCTGCTATT
>JBFLYJ010000439.1:0-3226 GCA_040756635.1 Nitrospirota bacterium | reverse complement strand
ACATTCATTTTGAGGCCGACCTTCTCTTCCGCGGCAAGCGCGCCTTTCAGCAGGAGCACTATGTTCTCCATCTTCTGCCTCTTCCATCTGTCCTTCCACGCCTTCCTGTTAGCGATAAACCTCGTGCTGGATTCAAGGATCGTCTCTATCACTCTCAGGTTGTTGGCCCTTAACGATGAACCCGTCTCGGTCAGTTCTACTATCGCGTCGGCAAGATAAGGGGGCTTCACCTCTGTAGCTCCCCATGAAAAATCCACGTCCGCCTTTATGCCCTTTGACTTAAGATAATTATTCGTAAAACAGACAAGCTCCGTTGAAATGCGTTTTCCTTTGAGGTCCTTTACGGATTTTATCTTCGAATCATTCGGGACCGCGATTACCCATTTCACCGGCCTAAGGCCGCCCTTGGCATAGTGGAGCTCCGCCACCTCATGCACATCGGCCCCCTGCTCCAGTATCCAGTCCTTCCCTGTAAGCCCGGCGTCAAGCACCCCGTCATCAACGTATTTCGCCATCTCCTGCGCCCGTATGAGCATCGCCTGTATCTCAACGTCATCAAAGTCGGGGTAGTACGAACGCGCGCCGACCGTTACGTTGTAACCGGCTTTTTTAAATAACTTCAGCGTAGATTCCTGGAGGCTTCCCTTGGGCAGTCCCAGTTTTAATACCTTTTTCATCGGATAACCTGTTCTCCTTTACCTTAACGTTGCATAAATCAGGCAAGCGGCCTTGCCGCAAGACCTTATAATACTAGGAGGCCGTAAATTATTCAAACATAAATCTTCACGCCCTGTTACGTCTTATCCGCACCGTGTTCCCGTGCGCCTCAAGCCCTTCAACGTCCGCGAAGGTCTCGACCGTGCCCGCGAGTTTCAGGAACCCTGACTTCGAAAAATCGAGAAGGCTTGTGCGCTTGATAAAATCATACACCCCGAGAGGTGATGAAAACCGTGCGGTGCCCCCGGTAGGCAGCGTGTGATTGGGGCCGGCCGTGTAATCACCCATAGGCTCAGGTGTCCACCTGCCGAGAAATATCGCGCCGGCGTTTTTTATCATGGGGACTATCTTTGAGGGCGACGCGGTCATGATCTCGAGATGCTCCGGAGCTATCCGGTTCGCGATGTCAGCGGCACTGCTGATGTTCTTCGTAATAATTATCGCTCCATATTTATTGAGAGACGTCCGCGCGATCTCTTTTCTGATGAGCTTTCTCATCTGTCCCGCAAGTTCTTTCTTTACCGCCTCAGCCAGTTTTAATGAGTCCGTAACCAATATGGATGACGCCATCTCGTCATGCTCGGCCTGACTGAGCAGGTCAGCCGCGATAAACTTCGGTTCTCCGGTCTTATCGGCTACGATCAATATCTCGCTCGGCCCCGCTATCATGTCAATACCGGCCTCGCCGAAAATCATCCTTTTTGCGACGGCTACGTAGATGTTCCCCGGCCCCGCGATCTTGTCCACTCTCTTTATGGTCTCGGTCCCGTACGCGAGCGCGGCAACCGCCTGGGCGCCTCCTATCCTGTATACTTCCTTCACTCCGATGAGTTTTATCGCTGAAGCCACGTATGGATTGATCCTGCCGTCCGGAGTAGGGACGCAAAGGGCAATTTCTTTTACCCCCGCGACCTGGGCGGGAATAACATTCATCAGGACTGTTGACGGATAAGCGGCCTTGCCGCCCGGCACATAGACACCCACCCTTTCAAGGGGCCGGATTATCTGGCCGAGAGTTATACCGTCCTTTGAGAACTGCCATGACTTCTCTTTCTGATGCAGGTGAAAGGCCCGTATCCTGTCAGCAGAAAGCTTTAACGCCTTCCTGAATTTTTCATCTGTTTTTTTTGCGGCCGCTTCGATCTCTTTAGCGCTGACAGAAAGGCGCGTGAGTTTCAGTGAATCAAATTTCTCCGTATATTTCTTTACCGCCCTGTCTCCATGTTTCTGGACGTCGGCAACTATTTTTCTGACAGTCCTCTGTGTTTCGTCCTCATAAACCGATGTCGAGGCCCTCTTCTTGAGGCCAGCTATAAACGCGCCTACCACGTCTTCTTTTAAAGTCCTCATTTGATCCTCCTGATCTTTGCCCCAAGGCCGCCGAGTTTTTCTTCAATGCACTGGTATCCCCTGTCGATATGGTATACCCTGTCTATCACCGTTGTGCCGTGAGCAGCGAGCCCCGCGATGACCAGGGAAGCGCTCGCCCTTAAGTCGGTTGCCATGACCGGCGCGCCTTTCAGGGCCTTTATTCCTTTTACGGTAGCGGTCGGACCCTCCACCCGGATGTCCGCGCCCATCCTCCTTAATTCCGCGACATGCATGAACCGGTTCTCGAATATGTTCTCGGTTATAACGCTCGTGCCGTCCGCAACCGCCATCAGGGCCATGAACTGCGCCTGCATATCAGTGGGGAACCCTGGATACGGCATAGTCTTTATGTCCTCTGAAGACGGCCTTTCCGGCCCCCTGACAAAAAGGGCGTTTTTCTTTGCCGTGATCTCCGTCCCGGTCTCTCTCATTTTATTGATAAGCGCTTCATTGTGAGCGGGATTGCAGTTCCTGATCCTGATCTCGCCTCCGGTTATCGCCGCGGCTGTAATAAAAGTCCCTGTCTCTATCCTGTCGGGGATTATTTTATATTTAAGCGGCCTGAGTTTTGAAACACCGTTTATCTTTACCGTACTGCTCCCCGCTCCCTCGATATCCGCACCCATCGAGATCAGGGCATTTGCAAGATCAACGACCTCCGGCTCGCACGCGGCATTTTCGAGAATGGTCTGGCCGTCCGCCAGGGCCGCAGCCATCATTAAATTCTCGGTACCGGTCACGGTAGGAATATCAAAATATATATTGGCCCCTCTCAGTTTTTTTGCCTTCGCGCGAATATAGCCCTTCGAAAGGGTTATCTTTGCTCCCATCTTTTCGAGCCCCATTGTATGGAGGTTGATAGGCCTGGCGCCGATAGCGCAGCCGCCGGGAAGGGACACGCTCGCCTCCCCTGTCCTGGCAATTAGCGGACCCAGCACAAGCACTGAAGCGCGCATGGTCTTAACATAATCATACGGCGCCTCGACCGCTTTTATGCTCTTTGACTGGAGAATGACCCTGCCTTTTTCCTGGTGATATCCCATCCCAAGGTGAGCGAGGAGTTTGCCCATGGTGGAAATGTCCCTCAGCTGGGGCACATTTGTAATGTGGTTCTCTCCCGGACCGAGTATGGAGGCGG
>JBFLYJ010000438.1:0-3236 GCA_040756635.1 Nitrospirota bacterium | reverse complement strand
TTTTTCGTTTCGGTCCGAAGCTGCTGAAGTATTGAATAAAGGCTCGTGGTCTTACCGCTTCCGGTCGGCCCCGTGATCAGGAGCATTCCCTGCGGCTGATTGATTATCTCGATTAGGGGCTGCAGGATTTTCTCTGATATCCCGAGCTTGGTCAAAGGAATAAGTCCTGTTGTGGGATCAAGCAGTCTGATGACAATGGTTTCCCCATAAATTGAGGGAAGCGTCGATATCCTTAAGTCAACGGTCTTGTCTTTAAGACGCAGGGCGCTTCTGCCGTCCTGCGGGAACCTCCTGTTTGTTATGTCCATGTTGGCTATGATCTTTACCCTGGAAATGACCGAATCGCGGATTCTGATCGGAAAATTTAGTACATTCTTCAGTTCCCCGTCTATTCTGTAGCGCACCTGCACGACCTTTTCCCTCGGCTCGATGTGAATATCGCTCGCGTTGAAATTCACGGCGTCAGCGATGACCATGGTCACCAGCTTGACGATGGGCGGGGCCTCGCTGTCCTTAAACAGGGCATTGAAGCTGATTTCCTGTTTGTCGTCTTTTCTTATTTCTTCTTTGACAAACTCTACTTCATTGTATGTCGGTATCTCATTCAGGACGTCCCACGTTATGTCTGAAGATCCGTAGACCCTTTCGATGGTATTTAATATGTTTGTTTCGGAAGCGACCGCCGGAAAAATTTTCAATCCGGTCTTGAAAGAAATATCATCGATTGTTTTGAAATCGAGAGGGTCCGCCATGGCTACCATTAAAGTCTTGTCATTTTGTTCAAGAGGACATATCAGTTTTCGCTCGGCTGTTTCCTTCGGAACAAGAGAGAGCAGACGTTTCGTAGGTAAATAATTAGTGCAATCAACCAGCGGTATCGACAGCTGTTTTGCGATCGTTTCCGCAATCTGCTCTCCATTTATGTAGCCTAATTCTATAAGTACTTTCCCGAGCCTCTTGTTCTTTCCGGTCTGCAACAGGAGGGCGTTTTTAAGCTGTTCGTCTGTTATAAGACCTGCGTCAGAAAGTATTTCACCTAACTTTTTTTTTGCCATTTTTTATGTCTCTTCCCATTTAGCGGGCATCCAAGGATGCCATCAATTGAGTAGTTGATTTCCATTAATCATATCGGCAGGGATATCCTTAATCTTTAGGAACCTTCGGGCAAAGGGCATGCTTCAGTGTATGTTAAAACGATTAATTTTTGACTACATCGGTAATTAATACCATAACTGGGGGTATATAGTATTCACTATCATGATTAGTTTATAATTATGAGTTGTCATCTAAGCACGAGAACTCGCCTGTTAGTTTTCTCTGTAACCCAGATAATACTAAAGACTTATCTCATGAAGGATGAATATAATACAATTAATCGAACAGGAAAGAGACGATATGAAACGTAACGACTTGAGAAATATCGCAATAATCGCCCATGTTGATCACGGCAAGACTACCCTTGTGGACTGCATGTTTAAACAGGCCGGTATCTACCGCGCCAATGAACGGGTGCAGGAAAGGGTCATGGACAGTAATGACCTTGAGCGGGAAAAAGGGATCACCATAATGGCCAAAAATACCGCAGTGGAATATAACGGGGTAAAAATAAACATACTGGACACGCCGGGTCACGCGGATTTCGGCGGCGAGGTTGAGAGGATCATGAAGATGGTTGACGGGGTGCTGCTTCTTGTTGATTCCTCCGAGGGCCCTTTGCCTCAGACGCGGTTCGTGCTCAGGAAGGCGCTTGAGCTCAATCTTCCGCCGATCCTTGTCATAAACAAGATCGACAGGCCGGATGCCCGAATACAGGAAGTGCTGAATGAGGTCTATGACCTCTTCATCGACCTGGACGCCACGGAAGAGCAGCTTGAATTCCCGATTGTCTATACAAATGCAAAGGTCGGGATCGCCAGGCTCGATATGAATGACGAATCAGAGGACTTAATGCCTTTGTTCGACGTTATCCTGAAAACCGTGCCTGCGCCGGACGGTGACAGCGGAGGCGTTCTTCAATACCTAGTTACAAATATAGACTACAATGATTACGTCGGCAGGCTTGCCATCGGCAGGATTTTTTCAGGGACGGTCAGGGTCGGCGACACGGTTGCCATGATAAACAGCAGCGGGGAGGCGTTAAAGCGTAAGATCACGACAATTTACACCTTCCAGGGACTTGATCGTATTGATACAAAGGAAGTGTCCGCGGGAGATATTGTTGCGCTTGCGGGTATTGAAGGGATAAACATAGGGGACACAATAACAGACGTAGAAAACCCCCGGCCTCTGCCCAGGATAAAGGTCGACGAACCGACTATTTCGATGGTGTTTTCGATCAACAATTCCCCTTTCGCGGGAAAAGAAGGCAAGTATGTTACGTCGAGAAACCTGAGGGAGAGGCTCGAAAAGGAACTCCTCTACAATGTCTCCATTAAAGTGGATTTTGAAGGGGCATCCGACGCATTCAAGATCATGGGACGCGGCGAACTGCAGCTTGCGATCCTCATAGAGATGATGCGGCGTGAGGGTTATGAACTCTCGGTCTCCATGCCGGAGACAATAACAAAACAGATAAACGGGGTCCTGCATGAACCCATGGAATTGCTCGTGATTGACGTCCCGGAGGATTTTGTCGGCGTTGTAACACAGCAGATCGGTATGAGAAAGGGGAAGATGCAGAAGATGCAGAACAACGGAAACGGCAGGGTGAGACTGGAATATAAAATCCCATCAAGGGGCCTGATCGGTTTCCGTTCCCAGTTTCTAACGGACACCAGGGGCACCGGCCTTCTCAATCACCTGTTTGACGGATATGAACCGTGGCATGGGCATATGACAAAAAGGCAGACAGGCACCCTTGTTGCCGACCGGCCCGGGAAATCAAACACTTACGCGTTGTTCCATCTGCAGCCGAGGGGCACCCTGTTTATAAAAGAGGGCACCCCTGTTTATGAAGGAATGATCATCGGTGAAAATTCAAGGGAAAATGATCTGGACGTCAATGTGACAAAGGAAAAGAAACTGACCAACATGCGCGCATCAGGCGCGGACGAGGCCCTGCAGTTAGTACCCCCGAGGCTGATGACCCTTGAACAGTCAATTGAATTTATCAAGGAAGATGAACTTGTTGAGGTGACGCCGGAGTCGATCCGGTTGAGAAAGCGGATTCTCGAGGCCGGAAAGAGACCGAAAATCAGGGATTGATATATTTCTAGAATAAGATCGGAAGTTGTGTT
>JBFLYJ010000437.1:0-3245 GCA_040756635.1 Nitrospirota bacterium | reverse complement strand
AAGATAATTTAATCGTAGGGGCAGGCCCCTGTGCCTGTCCAATAAAGGGCAACCACAGAGGGTTGCCCCTACAACTAACCGGAGGTTAAATGTTCCATACGGCAGACACTGATGATATTCTTAAAGGCAAAATCACCGATGTTTATTTTGAGCGCACTCTCAAGATACTGAAAGCCAAAAAGATAAATCCCGTTGTAAAGGCGGAGTTCATCGCCAAGTCTTTTCCCGATGAGTGGAAGTGGGCGGTGCTTGCCGGAATGGAGGAGGTAGCTCATCTGCTGAAGAGCCTGCCGGTCAGGACGAGGGCGATGAGAGAGGGCACGGTCTTTTATCCGTATGAGCCGGTGATGGAGATCGAGGGCAGGTACCAGGATTTCTGTGTATACGAGACGGCGCTGCTCGGACTTATGTGCCAGGCCTCAGGCATCGCCACAAAGACTGCGCGATTTAAAAAGCTTTCTGAGGGCCGCCCGGTTATAAGCTTCGGGGCGAGACGCATGCATCCGGTCCTGGCTCCGATGATAGAGAGAAACGCATATGCCGGCGGCTGTGATGGCGTGGCTGTTGTCAAATCAGGCGAGATAATAGGCGAAGACCCGATGGGAACAATGCCTCATGCGCTTATAATCTGCATGGGTTCCACGGTTGATGCGATAAAGGCGTATGATGAAGTGCTGGAGCCCAAATTTAAAAGGGTTGCCCTCATCGACACGTTTCTTGATGAAAAATTTGAAGCCCTTAATGTGGCTGAGGCGATGGGGAAGAAG
This sequence comes from Nitrospirota bacterium, assembly GCA_040756635.1. Classification (GTDB taxonomy): domain Bacteria; phylum Nitrospirota; class Thermodesulfovibrionia; order UBA6902; family UBA6902; genus UBA6902. The sequence continues at coordinate 2,478 of JBFLYJ010000437.1, read as the reverse complement.
CTCTTTGCGATGAGGCTCGATACCCCTGCATCGAGAAGGGGTAATTTCTATCGCATCCTCGAAGAGGTAAGGTGGGAGCTTGATTTGAGAGGCTACAGGGATGTGAAGCTTTACGTAAGTGGTGGAATAAAGGAAGAAGACGTCCCGGCACTAAATCCATTTGTCGACGCCTATGGAATAGGCACGTCAATCAGTAATGCCCCTCTTGTCGATTTTGCGATGGACATAATGGAGGTTGACGGAAAGCCTCTCGCAAAAAGAGGCAAATGGTCGGGCAGCAAGCGCGTTCTGCGCTGCAAAAAGTGTAATGCCTCGCGCATGGCTCCCAATGACAACGTTAATCACAAATGCGACTGCGGCGGCAAATTTATAGATATTCTCACCCCCTTCACGGATAATCGGAAGGTAATACAGAAACTCCTGCCAGCCAAAGAGATCAGGGCATTTGTGTTGAAGCAGGTGAAGGGACTGGTGCTGTGAAACCGACAACTCTTGCGCCATTGGCGCAGAGTTTATCGCAAACAAAAAAGCTCCAGCGGCTTCAATCCGCCGGAGCTTAACTGTGTGTGCGATATGGCCTTATCCTCCGGCATATTCACCGGTGGGCAGGTCCTTCTCTATAACAGGAACAGAAGCAGTGGTCTCACTCTCGACACCGAATTTGCTCCAGTCAATCGGGCAGGATTTCGCAAAGATTTCAAGTTTCCACTCGATGGTCTCAATAAGCTCATTCAGGTGTCTCTTGTGGGAATTGAGCACATTTCTTTCTTTCCCTTCCATGTTCTCAATTTCGCTCACAAACTCGGAGAGTCTTTTCTTCATGCCGGAAAGCTCCATATAGAGGGTATCGCAGTATCCTTTTATTTCAATATGTTTTACCGCCATCATCAAGACCTCCTTTCCCAGGCCGATGGCCTGTTAACCGGGTGTTGTCGCCCGGTCTCTCTCTCTAATTTCATCGTATCTCTATTTTAAGTAACTGTCAAGAGGGACGAATTGCCATTTATGTAGATTTCTATCAGAGGCAGCGGGTAGCTGAGCGCAGCTCCGTTACAGCCATTTTTTCTTTTTGAAGAAGATCAGCATAACGACAGTGACAACAACTATTACGAGCCAGAACAGGGGATAACCCAGGCGCCATTCGAGCTCCGGCATGTACCTGAAGTTCATTCCGTAAATGCCCGCAAGGAAGGTAAGCGGCATAAATATTGTGGCGATGATTGTCAGGACTTTCATCACGGCGTTCATCCTGTTGCTGAGGCTGGACAAATATATGTCGAGCATACCGGATACCATGTCGCGAAAAGTCTCAATCGTGTCGATAATCTGGATAGTATGGTCATAGATGTCTCTCAGATAGATTCTCGTGCCCTCTTTTATCATCAGGGATTCCCCGCGCTCAAGCGCGCTGATGACCTCACGCAGGGGCCAGACCGCCTTTCTCAGAAAGACCATCTCTTTTCTGAGGGAATGTATCTCATGGAGGGTTTCCGCTGAAGGCCGGCTCACTATTTTTTCTTCAAGAACCTCTACCTTTTCTCCGAGCTTTTCGAGGATCGAAAAATAATTGTCCACAATCGCATCGATCAGGGAGTAAGCGAGATAATCCGCCCCCATTTTTCTTAACCGGCTTTTGTTGTTTTTAATGCGCTCCCTGAGCGGGCCGAAGACGTCTCCTTCGATTCCTTCCTGAAATGAAAAAACAAAGTTCGGGCCGACTATCAAACTGATCTGCTCAATGACTATGCCGTTGCCTTTGTCGCTGTAATTCAGCATTTTCAGGACGATATAGAGGTAATCGGAATAATCTTCGAGCTTGGGCCTTTGATCCGTATTCATCACGTCTTCAAGCACAAGCGGATGAAAGCCGTAGCATTCGCCCAGCTTCTCAAGAACCTCGACACTGTGGACGCCGTCTATGTTTATCCACGTGACGGAAGGCTGATCCTTAAAAAGCAGGCACTCGCCGAGGTCATTCGTATCTTTTTCCTGGAAATTCTGCGCGTCATAATTCAGTATGGTGATCTTTGTCTGTCCCGGTTTTTTCTCCCCTATATGAATGAGACTGCCGGGCGGAAGACCGGCCTTCGTCGATCTCTTATGAACCATCCTGCGCATGATTGATTATTTTACATTATCCCGGTTAATTCATGGCGAACTTCGTCATAAATTTCGTAATGGAGCGGCAATTATCCGGGTTAGGGTCAGGGGGGGTGAGATTCAGTTCTTCTTCAGAAACCTCTCAAAGGCGTTTTTGTCATTAGCCTTCAGATACGCTTCTTCAGGGGTTATTTTTTTCTGCATGAGAAACTCCATAATCGCCTGATCCAGAAGCTGCATGCCTTCGCCTTTGGAGGTCTGCATAACAGATGGAATCTGGAAGGTCTTTCCCTCCCTTATCAGATTCGCAATCGCTGTCTTGCAGAAAAGTATTTCGAGCGCGGCCAGACGGCCGGGTTTGTCGACTCTCTTCATCAA
>JBFLYJ010000436.1:0-3250 GCA_040756635.1 Nitrospirota bacterium | reverse complement strand
AAAAGGAAATGCTCCACAACATCTTCGCCTTCGGGGACAAGAGGGTGACCGAGGCGATGGTGCCGAGGACCGAGATCGTGGCCGTCCCTGAAGAAGCCGTTATAAGAGATGTGCTCACCCTCGTTTCGGAAAAAGGCTATTCCCGCTATCCGGTCATCAGAGAGACCGTTGACAACATAACAGGTGTATTATATGTAAAAGACATCCTCAGAAAGATGGCCGTCGATAACGTATCCGCTGAAACGGGCATAAAGGATTTTGTGAGAGACGCCTTTTATATCCCTGAGAGCAAAATGGTTACTGCCCTTCTTGACGACATGCAGAAGAACAAGTTCCAGATAGCCGTTATCGTCGATGAACACGGAGGCACAGCAGGTCTCATAACCCTTGAGGACATCATGGAAGAGATTGTGGGTGGGCTCCAGGATGAATTTGAGGCGATCGAGGCTGAAAAGGAAGTGGAGGTCCTGGATGAAAGGACCTTTGTGGTGTCCGGTACGACCGGGATTGATGAGATCAATGAGCTGGCCGGTATCGAAATTGAGAGCGAGGAGTTTCATACCATCGGGGGCTTTCTCTTCGGGCTCTTCGGACACCTCCCCAAGACAGGGGAGCAGATGCGATACCATGGGCTCAGGTTTCTTATCCTCGAGATGGACGGCAAGAAGATCGAGAAGATAAAGATCACGAAGATTTAATCATGCCGGTCCGCTTAAAGCTGACTTAAGCGCCTTGTGGTAAAAGTTGTTCACATACTCCTTCACCATTCTGCGCGCGCTGAACCCTGCCCCTGTGTTCTTTATCGCCTCTTTCATGACTTTCACCCATTGGTGCGGGACACCGTCATCATCAATCCTGTAGTACAGCGGTATGATCTCTGATTCAAGGAGGTGGTAAATCGCTTCCGCGTCCCGGTCATCGCCGGCCCCCGGAAACCCCCATCCGTTTTTCCCGTTAAACCCCTCTATCCACCAGCCGTCCAGTATGCTCAGGTGCGGAACGCCGTTGAGGCTCGCCTTCATCCCGCTCGTCCCGCTCGCCTCCATCGGGGGCACCGGATTATTGAGCCAGATGTCTACCCCGTGCACCATGTATTGCGCAAGCTGTTCATCATAATCTTCGACAAAGGCTATCCTTCCTGCAAAATCGGGATTGTCGGTGAAATTAAATATGCGCTGAAGAATTCTCTTCCCCTCGTCATCCGCGGGGTGGGCCTTACCGGCAAAGATAATCTGGAGAGATCTCCAGCGGCTGTTGAGCAGTTTCTTTATGCGGTCAAGATCATGAAATATCAGGTCCGCCCTCTTGTAGGTCGCAAAGCGGCGGGCAAAACCGATAGTGAACGCCATCGGGTCCAGTAATGTGCCTCCGGAAATAATATTGAGCGGACTGTTCCTGTCTTCCACCCATTTTTTCCGCGCCCGTTCCCGTATGAAATTAATCAGTTTGATCTTCACCCATATGTAAGCCTGCCACAATTCTCCATCAGGGATGTCATCCACATTCTTCCAGATATCCGGGTTATCATGGTCTTTCAGCCAGTTTTCACGAAGGTATTTGTTGAAGAGAAGTTCCATCTTCGGCTCTATCCATGTGGGGACATGAATGCCGTTGGTTATGGAACCGATGGGAACATCTTCTTCTTTTTGATCAGGCCAGAGCGATTGCCACATTTTCCGGGCCACTTCGCCGTGCTTCCTGCTTACACCGTTTTTATAGGCAGACATCCTGAGCGCAAAGGCCGTCATGTTAAATCCTGCCTCCGGGCGCTCCGGATGCGTTCCCAGTTGTAGAAAGGCGTCACGGTCCAGTCCCAGTTTGGGATAGTAATGGCTGAAATACTTGTCCATCAGATGGAACGGGAAGACATCATGGCCTGCCGGTACCGGGGTATGCGTCGTAAAGACAGTGGTGTCGCGCACCTGCCGCGCCGCGGCGTCAAACCCCATTCCGCCCTCAATACGCTCCCTGATCCTTTCGAGTATGGCAAATGCCGGGTGCCCTTCGTTGAGGTGCAACACTGAATGCTTTATGCCGAGGGTGTCCAACACCTCACGGCCTCCTATGCCGAGCACTATTTCCTGACGCAGCCGCTGTTCGATATCGCCTTTATAGAGATGAGAGGATATCAACCTGTTCCACGGGTCGTTCAACTCTATGTCCGTGTCCATCAAATATATCGGTATGCTGCCGACAGAGACCTTCCACACCACTACATGTATCGGGGGATCAATAAACGGGACCTTGACCACCACCTGCTGACCGTTATCATTCAGCACCCTTTCGATCGGCGCCGCATCTCTTTCAAGATATTCATCCACGTGTTCCTGCCATCCGTCCACACGTATCTTCTGACGGAGATATCCTTCAGGGTACATGAAGCCCATTGCCACGAGCGGAATGCCGAGGTCGCTGCATTCCTTTAGGTGGTCCCCGGCGAGAAATCCCAGTCCCCCGGCGTAAAAGGGGAGGGAACGGTGCAGCCCGTATTCAGCGGAAAAATAAGCTATGGGCGAACATCCTGTATCCAGGATATTTTCCGCAAACCAGCATTTCCCCCCCTCCATTTCATTGTGAAATTTCTCAATCACCGCGTCATAATGCCTGAGGTAATCGGGATTGCCGGCTGCTGCTTCGAGTATTTCCCGGGGGAGTTCCCTCAACATCTTTACCGGGTTATGAATGCTCTCCTTCCATGCCGGCCGGTCCAGCATCTTAAAGAGCATCCTCGCCGCAGGATGCCAGCCCCACCAGAGATTGTATGCGAGATCTCCCAGGCCGGTAATCCGCTGCGGGAGGTTTGGGAACCTGTCTTTTATCGAGTCCATTATGACTTCCTTTTAGATCATGATCTGAAGACTGGTCAGCAATGAATGGCAGCTGATTGCTCTCTGAGTGAAATGATACCGCGTTTACCACATGCCTGCAAGTTTATTAATGCACGCTTGAAGTTATCAAGAGCTGTCCCGCTCTGTTTATTTAAATTGACTTAGTTATTGTGAGATTCAGCGGTAGATAAAGTTATTGACACTACCCGCATCTCAATAATTTGTTACGACATTAACATTGAAGATTACGGGATATAAAGAGAGATAACTCGGATATATCTTTGGCTATACTAAATAGATGAGATGTCTAAAATACTTCTTTTCTTATCCATGTCCCTTGTCTGAGTTTTTATTTCAGTATCAATGGCAGGGCCCTCTCTTTCTCTCTCAGTAAAAACTTAAAAACCAGATAAATAAGCCCG
>JBFLYJ010000435.1:0-3251 GCA_040756635.1 Nitrospirota bacterium | reverse complement strand
AAAGACGAAATGGGGACTGCCCTTGAAATTGTCTTCTTCTATGGCATAGAACCATAAAAGTTCATCAAGCGTGAATCAATAAGACACGTCAACTGTCTTGACACTCCATCTTCGTCAGCAAACTCAACATTTGTCTGATCAGTTAGAAATCTCTCTTTCAACCCGATATCATCAATTTCACTTTTTTCCAAGGTTATCTATAAGCAGGTAGTATCTTTTATTGTATTGTAAGTAATAACTACCGAAACGTCACTCTTTACCATTTGAAATCTTCTAAAAAAACAATAGTCGATTTTGTTCATTATGGTTTGCACTCTTGATCCCCTTGAACAGCAGGAGCGGAGTCAGCATACGCATTATGTTTTATTTAAAGATCGATGTTAGTATTTTATGATTGGCCTCGATTTTGAGGATAAATAATTGATTAAAAAATCTCCCCTTCCATCTCTTTCCCAAAGAGGGGTGCTTTCGGGTCAATGACGACAAACTGATTAAATCTAATTTTGAGACAAGTTCTCATTCAATATTCATTTTATGCTGATCGCTGAAAGCTTATTGCTGACAGCTGCCTTAACTTGTTAATAAACACGCTCGCCGGAGATATCCTATTTTTGTTGTCTGCATGTTATTATTTTAAAGTATGAAAAGCGGACACCTGTGTGCGGCTCTTGCGGCCTTCAGTATTGTTGTTTACCTCGGTCTTTTTGCTCCAGGCCATTCAGATGCTTCCCTCGTTGAAGGCATAGTCCTTTCCTACGAAGGGCCTGTCGAGACCCTGATCGTCAATGCATACCTTAGTTTCAGCGATATGACGGCAGGAATTCCGGCGTATGTTTCGACGGCCGGAGAAAAAAAGGGGTTCTACCGCCTTGATCTGCCGCCGGGTGAATACATCATGACTGCCTCGGGGAAAATCGGCAACAGGGAATTTTTCTCCTTTCACGGCGCAAACCCTATTAAAGTGGAAGAGCAAAATCTCTGGGTACCGTTCATGACTGTACCTGTTGCAAACGCGGTGGTTAAAGATTCCCCTGCTGCGCGGCTTAACGGGAAGGCGACATTCCGGGGCAGACCCGTTGAGGGCGCCCAGATATCCATCTATTCTCCGACAGACCCGACATTCCGGGGCATGGGATTTCTCACGAGTTCAACGGACGCGGACGGTAAATTCCGGTTTGACCCTGTACCGGGCGAGTATGTCGTCATCGCCCGGAAGAGGAAGGACTTCATCGGAATTCGGCCTCTCAGGAAAAATGATCTCTTCTGTTATTATCCAGGCAATCCGGTCTCTGTTTCATCGCAGAAAGAAACCGAAGTGGAAATCCCGTGTTACCCCAAGGATGACCTTGAGTCGTTTCTTGATGAAAAGGTGTATCCGTCGATACTGGTCAAGAAATCAGCTAATGACAGCATCAGATTAAGGGAGAGCCTGTTAAAAGAAGAAGTGACGATATTCACCATACGTGGCAGGGTGACTGATCGTGACGGGCATCCGATGAAAGACCTTTATGTAATGGCATATAAGGGGACGTCTTCGCCTATGTTTAAAATGCTCTATCTGAGGACCATGCCGGAATATCTGGTAAAGACTGACGCAGACGGTTACTACACAATCCACGCACGGGAAGAAGGGATATATTACATGGTCGCGCGGGAACTCATCGGGGAGGCGCCGGCAAAAGGCGAAAACTACGGACTCTTTGAGCGAAACGCCAATCATTCCGTCAAGATAGAAAAGGATTCCATTGATAGCGTGAATATCATGGTCAGTAAACTCATGGTTGGAGATAAACAGGATTCTGAAATCGGAGTGGGACAGGTCCGTGCCGCGGGGCGGGACATCAGGAATCATTTTTATGATGGGGATACAGTCATAGACAAAGATACCGTATGGAGCGGATACATCATAATAAAAGGCACCCTGCATGTCGCGCGTAATGCTACATTAACTGTCACTCCAGGTACGGTCGTCATGTTCAGTAGGTTGGATGTTGACCATGACGGTGTCGGAGACAGCAAGATTACGGTGGGAGGAAAACTGCTCGCGGAAGGCGCTCCCGGTAATATGATCAGATTTACGTCCGCTGAGGACAGGCCGGGTAAAATGGACTGGTCATATCTGTTGTTCTTTGTGTCCGGGGAAGAGAGCGTAGTCAGGTATTGCGTGTTCGAGTACTCATTCACCGGGGTGCAGGTGCATTTCTCAAAAGCAGCGATCATGGATTCGGTCTTTACCGGGAACCATGAGGGTATACGGTTCGGCAGGACGGAACTCCGTATCGAGCATAACGATATTCACGATAATGCTTATGGGATCAGGCATACAAGGCTCGAGGGGCCTGTCGAGATCTCATACAACAATATAAGGGACAATGATGTCGGAATATTTCTTGTGCCTTCAAACCAGAACATCGTGGATTTTTCAGAGACATTTGACAGGAAGGAGACTCTCAACCGGTATCAGCCTGTTGTCACGCAAAATAACATTGCGGATAATTCCTTATATAATTACAGACTGGGCGAAAGACAGGGGTATGATATATTATTGAAGGACAACTGGTGGGGCGCCGTCGGAGAGGCGGATATCCCGGGCACTATATATGATGGTAAGACCGACAGTACGCTGGGGAACGTTATATTTAAACCTTATTTAAAAGCTCCTGCTGAAACCGCGGGTGTGAGAAAGAGAGGATGACATGATGAGAAAAGGCCTTGTTGTCATCTATTTATTCATCGTGTCTGTTCTTGCGGTAAATGCTGCGGCCCAGGAAACTGCTACCGGCAGGCTGTCGGGCCAGATGATGACCAAAGACGGAAATCCGTTGTCTCGCGGAATGGTAGTGTTTTTTAATGCAGCCACGGGACCCGCTCCGGACCCTTACAAATTCGTCAGGATACCTGACCTGATAACGGACCTCGATGAAGAGGGAAAGTTCTTTATTATTCTGCCTGCAGGCAGATATTACATGGGCGCCATAAAAAGGACCTCAGGTGAACCGATGGGGCCCCCTCTTGACGGGGATTATTTTTTAATAAAACGGGACGAGATGGGAAACGCAGTTGCCTATGATATTGAAAACGATAAAGACCACACTACGGGAGTTGTTTCAGAGGCCGTTCCTTTTAAACGGAAGATTGCCGAAGGGGCCAGCGGGATATCCGGTACTATAGTCGACATGACAGGAATGCCTGTTGAAAGGGCGATTGTCTTTGCCTATATCAGCAACACGATGACCGGTGTTCCGTTATTT
>JBFLYJ010000434.1:0-3255 GCA_040756635.1 Nitrospirota bacterium | reverse complement strand
GTATCAGCCGGGCGTTTGAGATCATGCTGTTTAAAAAGGACCTGAGCGAGATGCCGTCTTCCCTGTTCTTTCAATGCATGTCGCACACAGCCGCGATTAATGTTGCACAGCATCTGGGTCTTACCGGATATGTGATGGCCACCTCTGCCGCGTGCGCGTCAGCTCTTCAGGCGATAGGCACGGGGTATGAACTGATACGTTCCGGCAGGCAGGACGTCCTTTTATGCGGGGGCGCTGAGGAACTCCACCCTTCGGTGACCGGGTCGTTTGATGTTGTCTTCGCGACGTCCTCAAAATACAACCGGACACCGCAGAAGACCCCCAGGCCTTTTGACAAAGACCGGGACGGGCTGGTATGCGGAGAGGGCAGCGGTATTGTTGTTCTGGAGGAATATGAACATGCACTCCGCAGAAACGCAAAGATATACGCCGAGATCACCGGATACAATACCTGCGGCAGCGGTTCTCATATAAGCCAGTCTGAAGATAAATCAATCGTCCAATGCGTCAGCGAGACATTAAAGAGCGCCCATATAACCCCTCAGGAAGTCGACTACATAAACGCCCACGCTACCGGTACGGTCCAGGGTGACAAGGAGGAGGCCGCGGCGGTCAATAAAATATTCGGGAATTCCACCCCCGTAAGCAGCCTGAAAGGGCATATCGGCCATACACTCGGCGCTTCAGGCGCCATAGAACTTATCGCCTCGCTCGAGATGATGAGAAAAGGCATTATCTATCCTACATTCAACCTCGATGAAGTCGCACCTGACTGCGAGGGGATAAAGCATGTCATGAAACCGGTTGAAAAGGATATTAATACCATACTGAAAAACTGCTTCGCCTTCGGCGGCATCAACGCGGCATTGGTCTGCAGGAGGATCGAATAAAGGCAAAGTGCCTATCATATTTTCTTTCATAAGTCTGGTAACCCCCTCCATTCAAAAAAATATCAAAAATAAATCCAAAGAAAAAGTCCAAAAAACTCCTTGACAAGCGCAATCCGTCGGGTATAATAAACCATCCTGCGTTTTCAACAGATATAATTAGGGGACAAAGCATGGCATCAATCCTGCGACAGACAGACAGACAGACAGACAGACAGATTTAACTTTTATCAGATATACGTTCTGTTGCAACTCCGGAACATACTCTACGTTAACAATGCCGCAGTTTTTGTCATTCCCGCGAACGCGGGAATCCAGACGCCGTTCCCACGAAAGTGGGGAACCAGTTCCTTTAAAAAACACTGGATTCCGGGGCAAGCCCGGAATGACGACCATGAGGCTTTGTTAAGGTATGTCTTAGTTAGTATATTTGCTGCGTTACATACAAACTTCTATTAAGGGGATATGAAATGATACCAAGAATAATCACCTTTACCTGTCTTATGGTTTTTCTTCTTATACCGGTCGCATATGCTGAATATCCTACCAGCACTCCAATGACTATGGAGCCACTTAATTTAATTGATGGGATTATAGATGCATTTGACAGCATTACCGGTTCAAAAAGCTCCACAGAGTCAGGCGGAGGTGTTGAAAGCATGGCAGGCGGGTCATCTGCTACGGTTGTTAGGTGGACAGGACTCGGAGACGATGAACTTACCTCAAACCCGGAAAACTGGTCTGGCGGTCTGGTGCCTCAAAATGGTGATCGTGTCGAGTATGACGGAACATCGGAGAAAGACTCGACCTGGGATATGTATGTAACTCTTTTTTCACTTGAAATTAATTCCGGCTATACAGGAATGGTAAATATAGCGAACACAATCCTGACGACAGGCAATTTTGCACTATGGACAGGCGCTGAAGATAACAGTGCCTTAAACCCGAATAACTGGGCAGGTGGAGTGCGTCCCCAGGATGGCGACAATATACTGTTTGACGGATCGTCATCCGCTGACTGTACATGGAATATCAATATAACTCCCAAACTGTTTGTCCTGAGCACCGGATATGGGGGCACCGTGACATTAAATGAGGACCTTTCAATGTCAGGGAGTCTGACCGTTTCAAGCGGAGTTCTTGCGCTGACAGATAAAGCCTTAAGTGTTGAGGGATATCTGCTTATTAACCCTGAGGGAACAATTAATGGGGGCTCATCGATTATTACACTCAAAGGTAACTGGTCTAATAACTCCGGGACTTATATCCCCGGTTTTTCGACAGTTGTCCTTGCCGGAACAAACCAGACAATTTACGGGAGCACCACTTTCTATAATTTGACCAAGATAGTAACAGCTCAAGACATATTGTACTTTAAAGCGGGAGAAACTCAGATAGTACAGAACAGTCTGGTCTTAATGGGGGCTGAAGATAACCTGCTTTCTCTCTACAGCACAGATGGGGGTGATTACTGGTATGTCAATCCTCTGGGAGCAGTCACCATTTCATATGCAAGGATAAAAGACATGAATAACAATAGTCCTGTAAATCTAATTCCATGGAATTCAATTGATGAAGGTCATAATGATGATGTCAGCTTTGGCGGGAGCGAGTGTGTATGCATTGATGACAGGATAATACTATCGCGGGTTCTATGCAGCGACAATAGGGGGGCATGCTGATGAAGACTAACAATAAAATATCTCAAATACTTTGTCTAATATTTTTGATCTTCATATTTTCTTTTTCGGCAGTAAATGTCCATGCTACAGAGGTGGTTGAAGCCGTAGAGAATGTGGCGGATAACACGGAAACAGCCCCGACTGCTAATGTTTCCGGCAATACTGATTCTGTATCGGGGGATTCTGCTGAGTCCGAAGTCGACAGTGCTGATATAACAGAGTCAGGTGGGGCATCAGCAATGAGCAGCGAGGAACCTGTTGAGTCTTTTCAATCTGAATCATTGATTAAACCTCTTGAAATTTCTCCATCTGGTAACTCAGGCGCTGCAATAACGAATATCCCTATTATTGTACCTGCCGGTAGAAAAGGCATTCAGCCCAGTCTTTCACTCAACTACAATTCCGGCAGAGGAAATGGATGGATAGGAGTCGGCTGGAGCCTTGATATCGGAGCAATTGAAAGAAACAGAAAATACGATGTTGACTATTCGGCCAATGACTTTATTGTTACGGGGAACGGGGCCTCAGAGTTGGTCCAGAGAAGTGACTGGCCGGGTTATTATGGAGCAAAAATAGAGGGTGATTTTTCAAAATATCAGTACATCACTGCTGAAGACAGATGGGAAGAGTTCAAGAAAGACGGCACAAAATTATTTTACGGACAAGATCCTTATACCGGTCATGAA
>JBFLYJ010000433.1:0-3269 GCA_040756635.1 Nitrospirota bacterium | reverse complement strand
AGATACCAGAATTATCCTCCATACATACCACGGCATCATATGATTACGGTCGATACGGTTAATGCTCCAGGCTATCGAATATATTAATATGAACACACCGATAAATATCAGTAAAAGATTCATATTGATATTCAGTCCTGCCCGCCCGCAAATGTATTCGCAACTTTTCAGGACGAGGTATATGATCAATGCGGAAAATAGAGCAACCAGGCCCCAGAGGAGCGATATCAAAGCAATACTCGGGACAAACTCGGAGAGTGTCATATAGTAGCTTGCCCCGTCCCACCGGTAAAATATATCACCTATAAGATAAAGGAAATAAATTACGAGGATGAATCGGAAGGTATTTCGGAATGTTATTTTTTCCATGGCTGAATCCGCGGTGAATATATTTGAGAGTCTTTCACGCGCATTTTAATGAAGTGCTAGCTTCGCAATTCCGCTTTCAGATTGTCCTGAAGCCGACGGATGATTTCCAAATGCAATTCGTCGACTTCAGCGTCAGTAAGTGTCCTGGATGCTGACCGGTAACGGATCGAAAATGCGAGGCTCTTTTTATCTTTAGGTATGGGCTTGCCTTTATATACATCGAAGAGATTAACTGCTTCTATGATATCTGATTCAACACTGAGGATCTCTTCCTTTACGGCGGACACCGTCACACTGTCATGTACCAGAAGTGCGGCATCTCTTTCGATGTAAGGGTACTTCGGCAGCTGCACATACGTGATTTTAGAAGACAGACCTTTGAGTATGTCCGCTATGTCGTATAGCTCCGCAATACTGACGTCGCCCTTAATGTCAAAAGCTTCCGCAACGGCCGGATGCAGTACCCCTATATGTCCTGCTTCCTTATTATTAATAACAATGGTGCCTGACTTGCCGGGATGCAGATAAGGTAAGACGGCAATGTCCTTAGTAAAAGAGACATCCGATATGCCGAGTTTCGTAAAGATACTTTCTAACGCGCCCTTCAGATCATAGAATCCGTCATGCTTGCTGTCCCAAACGGATAATGAGGGCCCCTTATGACATACAGCTGCCGCCTGAATAATCTCTTCAGGAAGTTTCCTGTCAGACGCCAAAAAAACATTTGATATTTCGAATAAACGGAGCGACTTTTCCCCGCGATTTACATTCATGCTTAAATTATTCAGAAGGGCGGGGACAAGTGTTGTCCTCATGGCGGAATCTTCTTTCCGGAGAGGATTTCTCACACGAATAAAACTCCTCCTCCTGTCATCATGATGTAAATTCAGTTTATCAAGCGAATCGGGATTCATAAAACTAAAGTTGATCGCTTCCGAAAAACCGGATTTAACCATCGCATCTTTCATGGCATTCACTACTTCCTGTGTCTTATGCTCGGGAGCCGGGCTCATTTGCATAACCGGCAATGTGGCGGGAATATTGTCATAACCATATAGTCTAGCAACTTCTTCGATTATATCTACGTCTCTTTCTACGTCATTTCTGTAGCTTGGCGGAATTACATTTATAACCGCCCCCTCCCCTTCAACTTTAAATCCAAGATCAAGCAGGGTCTTTTTAATAAATGATTCCTCGATGTCTATCCCGATAATTGAGCTGACCTTGTCAAGCGCGACCTGGAACTTCCGTGGTTCATAGGTGCCGGGATAGGCATCAGCCATGCCGGTTATTTTTCCACCGGCCAACTCTGAAATCATCCTGGCCGCCCTGTCAAGAGCGACGGTAACAGCTTCCGGATCAACTCCCCTCTCGAACCTGTAAGATGATTCAGAGGAAAGATTGAGTGACCTGGATGTCCTCCTGACTGAAGAGGGATTGAAATAAGCGCTCTCAAGAAGGACGTTTACCGTCCCGGATGATACTTCAGTGTTCTGACCGCCCATGACACCTGCTATCGCTACAGGTTTCTGCTCGTCCCATATAAGCAGCATGTCTTTTGATAATTTTCTTTCTTCGTTATCGAGGGTCGTAAATGCATCCGCGTTTCCTGCTGCCTCGACAATAATTTTCCCGCTTGCAAGTTTATCGAGATCAAAGGCGTGCATGGGCTGACCTAGTTCCAGGAGCAGGTAATTGGTCACATCCACGATATTCGTAGAGGACCGAATCCCGCAGGACTCCAGACGCTTCGACAACCATTCAGGTGAAGGGCCGGGTTTTACTCCGTATACTATCCTGGATGAATATCTGGGACAGAGTTCCGGATTTTTTATAACTACAACAGGCCCCTCGCCTTCTGTTTTATCAATTTTAATGGGAACGTCTTTAAAGGGGACATTCAGGATGGCGGAAATTTCGCGTGCGATTCCCCTTATGCTCAGACAGTCTGGCCTGTTCGGGGTGACGCCGATATCAAATATAGCATCGTCTTCAGTCTCTTCAACCGCTTCCACTTCAAAACCCGCCATCGTCAATATGTGGGCCAGTTCACGCGGCTGAACATTGATGTCAACGAAATCTTTTAACCAGTTATATGATGCTTTCATAATAATATGGCATGTTAGCTTAAGCGATAAGCTGAAAAAATACTGATCGGAATTCTATCGCTAACAGCTTAAAGTTTAGGGCTAATAGCAAATTAAAATTGTTCCAGAAATCTTATATCATTTTCCGGAAAGAGTCTTATATCGTCAATGCCGTATTTGAGCATGGCCACACGCTCTATTCCCATTCCAAATGCGAAGCCGGTATAAAGTTCAGGATTGTATCCGGCCATTTCATATACACGGGGGTTTATCATGCCTGCCCCCAGGATTTCAAGCCATCCGGTGCCTTTACAGACATTGCATCCGGAGCCCTTACATATGACGCATGATATGTCTATTTCAGCGCTCGGCTCGGTGAACGGAAAGAAACTGGGTCTGAACCTGACTGAGGTCCCCGGTCCGAACACCCTGTGAATAAAAAGCTGCAGTACCCCTTTGAGATCGCTCATGCGTATATGTTTATCAACCATAAATCCTTCCAGCTGATGAAACATCGGGATGTGAGTGACATCTGCATCGCATCTGTATACCTTGCCGGGGGCGATCACACGGAGCGGCGGCGTCCTTTTTTCCATGGTACGGACCTGGACCGATGATGTGTGGGTCCTAAGTACAACATCGTCACTGATAAAAAAGGTGTCCTGCATATCTCTCGCAGGATGGTCCTTGGGGAAATTCAGCGCCTCAAAGTTATAAAAATCGAGTTCAACTTCGGGTCCCTCTTCTACCGAGAACCCCAAAGATATAAATATGCCGACTATTTCATTCAGCACCCTTGTTACAGGATGCAGG
>JBFLYJ010000432.1:0-3276 GCA_040756635.1 Nitrospirota bacterium | reverse complement strand
AAAGAATTAAATAAAGAATATAAAGAACTTGGAATCCCTCTTTACCCCGAGGTGAATTAATTATGAAAAAGAGAGCATTAGTCTATAGTATCATCCTGTCAATTCTTACCCTTGTTTTTACTATAGAAGTTTTTTCTTGGGATGATAAAGTCACACATAGGGACCTTTCAGAATATGCTGCTGAAAATTCTGCGCTTGATATATCGAAAGGCAATTTTATGAAAAACTTAGGCTATAATTTTGGATTGACCGAAAAATTTACATGGGGGAATAAAACTCAATCTATTCTATTATGGCTACAAGACGGAGCAGAACGTGAAGATGCACAGGCCACTTTTTTCCCAGCATATGGCACAACCCGCTCCTTCAATCACTTTCACAATCCATTAAAGCCTTGGGATCAGGCGGGGTTGAACGATAATTGGGCAGGAAAGTCATCGCTCCTTTGGGCACAGGAAGGAGTTTATCAGGAAGGTTTTCCTGAAGGCGACTGGTCGTGGCAGAAGGCAAGACTTTGTTATTATAATGCCCTAACAGTTCAAAAGGAAGATGATAGACAGGCATTTTTCGCATGTACATTCAAAGGTCTTGGTCATCAACTCCATCTAATTCAGGATATGTCAGTGCCAGCACATGTGAGAAATGATGCGCATCCGGAAGACGCCGTACTTGGAATCAGCCCCATAACCGGGGACTATTATTATGAAACCTGGGCGAAAAGATCTTCTGTTCTCATAAATTCTTTCGCATCGGCGCCTGCATTTCCTTCTATTGACCTGAATATAAGTCACAATGGTTTAGCGCCTTCTTCACAGTTCATTGATGCTGAGCAATATACTACAATTGTACCTCCCAGTACGAGTCTGTCCTGGGGATTATCAGAATATACCAGCTCAAACTTTTTGAGTAATGAGACAATATTCACAGAGAATTTCAATAGTGCCGATAAGCATTATTTCCCTTATCCAAGATACGTTGATCAAAGCCAATGTTATGAGCAGTTTGAACTTCCATATGGCTCAAACAAGAGCAGAACATATTGGAGGAAGAAATGCTCTGGCGAACCCGTTAATTATTTTGTTGCAGTTGGCCCTTTATTCAAATATATGCCCACATGGGACTTACAAAGACTTACACTGAAACTGGATGCGAATACCCATTACGACTTCGCCGAAAAACTTATCCCCCGGGCCGTGGGTTACTCCGCCGCACTTTTGAACTACTTTTTCCGTGGGGATATCGAGCCTGTGTATCCGGAAGAGGTTTTTGATGGAAACGGCGGGATAACCGGCCTGAGGTTCACAATAAAGAATACCACCCCCGGTGAGTCGCTCATGCCGCAGATACACCAGCAGACCGGCAGGAACGAGAGCAGATTTGTCGTGTCAGCGGAATACCGGATCGGGGATCAGGCATACTATGCACTTTCGAATGAAGTGATGCTCAGCGGAGAGGTTCACTCCGGAGGTGAATCTTCGGAAGCATACGTATTTACCTTCGGCACCGCCATACCCTCCGGCGCCACATCTGTCCGGTACTGGCTTGTCTACAAAGGGACCCTGGGAAGTGAGGTGAATGCCGTCATCGGGAAGGCCTTTTTTGAAAGCCTCGCGGTCCTCCCGCCTGACGGATATGTCTATTCCATAACCGATGGCGGAACCACCCCGTTGACATACACATCGTCAACCGGCATAACCTCGCAGCACCAGCAATTCACCCATATCAAGGCAAAAGTGAAGATCACGCTGTTACGCCAGGAGATCCAGGGGGGGAGCATACAGGCCACGGCCAGGTACCGGATGAGAAAGGACTATCAGCCGGATTTATCTGCCGACCCACCTGCAGTGACAGCACGACAAGAGGAGCTTTCCTTCTCCGCCTCTGCCCCGGTGCAGCTCGGAGCCGAAGACATCGCGGCCTTCAATGCGCTGGACGCCAGGCAATTCACCTTTGATTTCAGCGGAAGCCCCATACCTGCGGGCATCACAGATCTGCACCTTGCCGTAGCGATCAGATCGAACGACCAGCAGCAAAGCGTAATCGCTTCGGGGGAGAAAGACCTGCTTGAGCCAGTCCATCATGTCATCTGGAACCTGACGGACATGTTCTCCCTGAACTATCATCTCTATACCTCCGGTGAGATCAGAAACAGCTCGGTGCTTTCCCAGTATACGGATATCAATGGAAACGGTATATTCAACGAGGCAGGGGAGCCTTATATAGACCCCTATCAGATCAACGTCAGGATCGCCTATGGTCCGAACCCTCTGCCGGAAACCCCGCTTGAGCCGGTGGTAAATGCCGTTGTCCCTGCGGGCCGGCATATCCGTCCGGTATTTCTTCTTGACCGGGATCAGCGATACAGTGCCTTGAGGCTTGCATGGACAGACCCTGCAGGTGCGGAAGAATCTTCGTATGATCTTGCCTTTGAGGGAGGGGCCAATCAGGAGACCGGCGGTACATGGACTATGACCCCTGTTTCAGGCTTCAGGGTATGGCGTGATTCCGACGGCTGGACCGAAAAGCCTTTTTTTGCACATCTTCACCAGGGGGTGGTCCGCTGTCAGCCCTTTGTGGTTGAAGGACAGTGCGTATATCTGGATGCTGAAGCGCTGTCTGCCGAAAAGATGCCCTATCCTGTGAATCTTGCTTTTCCATAGGTGAAGGAAGGCTGTCTCCCTGGCGCGGTAATATTGTCTGCTCTCTGTTTCGTAATCATAAAGGCAATTGTGCAGTACTTTCGGATCGCCCCCTTTGCGGCAAGAAGTCACCTGGAATGAATCTCTGCGGGGCGGTGCAGCAGGTCCCCGTAATTGACAGGATAAAAGTGATTGTTTTACTCTACATCACTGATGCATCTGTCCGGACCTGATCGCCCATGAAAGAAAAAATTCTTAAGGAATTCCAGGAAAGCATATCCGTAAAGGAAAAATTCATCGAGGGGCATATTGATGTCCTCGTCGAGGCGGCGAAGGCGATTGCCCATACGTTCAATGAAGGGAACAAGCTGCTCCTCTTCGGCAACGGAGGCAGTGCAACGGACGCCTCGCATATTGCCGCGGAGTTCGTCAACCGGTTCAAACGGGAGAGGCCCGGTCTTCCGGCCATAGCCCTGAACACGGACATGGCGGTTATCACGTCCATCGCCAATGATTATGAGTTTTCCGAGGTCTTTGCGCGCCAGTTGAAGTCCCTGGCAGCTGAAGGGGACATCGTCATCGCCCTGACCACGAGCGGCAATTCGCCGAATGTGCTCAAGGCGATGGACGTGGCAAG
>JBFLYJ010000431.1:0-3277 GCA_040756635.1 Nitrospirota bacterium | reverse complement strand
TTTTCCTTGTAGACCTTCTCAAGCATCGCCCTGTCGGGCGCGAGTCCCGGCTTGCCCGGATTAAATACCAGGTCTATCTCAAGACCTGTGCCCTCTTGGGCGTAGCCGAGAGAGTTCAGCCTCTTTAGTGCGGCAATAGCCTTTTTATAGGTCCCTTTTCCCCTCTGGACGTCTACCCCGTCTTCAGAGAAGCAGGGCAGGGACGCGATTATCTTTACCCCGTTCTTTGCGAGAAAATCAGGTATGTCTTCCATCCCGGGCTCGCTGAAAATGGCGAGGTTTGAGCGTACCATGACCTTTTTGCCAAGGTCCGCACAGGCCTTCACAAAATATCTGTAGTGCGGGTTCATCTCAGGCGCGCCTCCTGTGATGTCCACAGTGTTAATGCCGCTGTTGTTTCTCAACACATCCAATATCTTGTCCATAACGTCTTTCGACATCATCTCGGTCCTGTCGGGTGAGCTCTCCACATAACAGTGAGTGCATCTAAGGTTGCACTTGTACGTTATATTTGCCTCAAGCACGCTGAACTTTGCCGCCTTGAGCGGGAATTGCCCGCTTTCCTGTAATTTCTGGTCAAAGATGTTCATGTTGTTACCTCCTTTTATTTTTATAAAACCATTCTCTGTTCTAGCTTTAAGCTCTCAGCATTCAGCGATCAGCCAAGGACAATAATAAAAAAGACTGACAGCTGAAAGCTGATGGCTTATCGCTTATATTCAATGCGCCGTCCATCCCCCGTCCGCTGCCAGATTTATTCCGGTAACGTAAGACGCCTCATCCGAGGCGAGGAACAGCGCCGCGTACGCTATTTCATCCGGCCTTGCAATCCGCTTCAGGAAGGTCACGGCTTCCATATTTTTAATTATGTCCTCCATCGTGATGTTCCACTCGTCTATGGCCCTGTAAGTGGCAGGGGTAAGCGTCCCCCCTGGAGAGAGACAATTCACCCGTATGTTAAACGGCCCGAGCTCTTGCGCCAGGTCCCTTGTCATTGATATCAGCGACCCCTTGGTCGGGCCGTAGGGCAGGTGATTCCGTAAAGCGATAATCCCGGCTGCCGAACCGATATTGACGATTGCCCCGCCCCCTGCTTTTTTCATTTCAGGTACGCTATGTTTGACGCAGAAGAAAGACCCGAGCACATTTACCCCCACAGCCCTCCTCCAGTCTTCCGCGGTCGTATCGCTCAGTTGTTTTAATATGAAAGCGGCTGCGTTATTGACCAGTATATTTATCCTGCCGAATTCCATAAGAGCGGTCTCGGTTATCTTCATTACGTCAGGCTCCGCCGACACGTCCGCTTTCACAAAGACCGCCGTACCTTCACTTTCTTCAATAATGGAAACGGTCTCTTTCCCTCCTGCCTGATCTATGTCGGCAACCACGATCTCCGCTCCTTCGCGGGCAAACAGCTCGCATACCGCCCTGCCGATCCCCGAGGCGCCTCCCGTTACTATCGCTACTTTGTCTTTCAGTCTCATATGAATGTCCTCAAATTAGCTTTCAGCCATCAGCTGTCAGCGAGATAATTCCCGGTCTAACCGCCTACTTTTACAGGTTCTCCGTTTTTAATCATTTTGACGTCAACATCCGACATCGTGATGCCGGTGTCAACGATCGACAAGTTACCCAACGCTCCGGGGAAATTCCTGATCTTCAACAATTCATTTGCTATCTGTTCGGACGACGGTTTTGTGTCCGACCCAGTATTGCTTATGGCATGATCAATGAGTTTCATGATGTCATATGCATTCGGTCCCGCTACCGCAGGCTCCTTGTCGTATCTTTTCTTGTAGGCAGTAATAAACGCATTGTTCGGCTGGGCCGCGCCGACATACCACTGCCCCTCGAAAAGCTTCTTGTTTGTGGTCAGATCAAATGACCCGACAGAGGTCAGGGGCGTGTTGTCCCCCGCTTCCCTTAGCTGCTGGCCCAGTATTTCGAGGGCCGGACTGCCGCAGTAAAGTACGTAAATCTCGGCACCGGCCTTTCTTGCCTTCGCTATCTGGGTGCGGAAGTTCGACGTGTCGGCCTGGAAGGTCTGGTCCGTGACCATTTCAAGCCCCAGCTCCTTTGCCCTATTGAGCAAATCGTTCTTGTATATCGCCCAGCCCTCCCAGGTCGTCGACCTGAGAACCCCGTATTTCCTGATGCCTCTTTTTTTCATCTCTTCAGCCATCGTGCCGTTCAGCGCCTTGGAGGGCGCCCAATGGATAAAATTGGTCAACCCTTCGGAAATATAGGGCTGGACTGAGATGGAATAGTGAAGAGTTTTGGATTCCGTTGCTATCGGCGTCACAATCGGACCGGACGTTGAGCCGAATGAAATTATCGCGTCAACCTTGTCGACGTCGATAAGCTTGTGGGCGCCGCCGGCATCAAGCTTTGCATCATTCTGGCTGTCTTCGAAAATGAATTCGTAGTTGAACCTGGAGTTCTCAAGCTCATCTCTCGCCATGAGGATGGAGTTCCTGATGGATTCGCCGAGAAACGCGTAATCCAGAGAAAAGGGCGCCACAATTCCGATTTTGAAGGTCCCCTTATCTCCCTTTGCGGCAAAAGCGCAGACAGTTGAAACAACTAATACAATGACTAAAATCCCCAGAATCTTCTTATAAACCTTACTCATTTGTCCTCCCTTTGTTTTGGTTAATGAAATCAGTATCTGATTTATTCAATAATAAGCAGACAGGATCGGTTTTCGAGGCGGCCGCCTCAATGACCGTCCCTGTCTTTATTCCCAATGCTTCCTAATCACTTACCTTTACCGGTTTGCCGTCCTTAATTACTTTTACTATCGCATCAGACTGAACAATGCCCTCCTTGTCAAAATACATGTTATTGCCTAGAGCGCCCCTGAAATTCTTTATCTTCATGAGCTCCCGGGTCACGGCCTTGATGGAGGGTTTCTCGGATGAAGATTTCCCTGCTCTTTCTACCGCGGTCACGAGCAGGTTGACGATGTCGTACGCATTTGGAGAACAGACTGGCGGCGCGGCATTGTATCTGGCCTGGTAGCTGCCGCTGAAATCACTCGACGGCTCAAGCGGAGTTATGTACCACTGTCCCTCAAAGAGGTCCAGGTGGGGCGTCTGCTCAAGGGAATTGATCCCTGTCAGCGGAGTCTGGACGCCCGCTTCTCTGAGCTGTTTCACGATGATCTCGATTGCAGGCACCTGATCGAACAGCACTATGATGTCGGGGCCCGCCTGCTTTACCTTGGCGATCATGGTCTGGTAGTTCTTTTCCTCTTGATCATGCGGCTGGTCCGAAA
>JBFLYJ010000430.1:0-3282 GCA_040756635.1 Nitrospirota bacterium | reverse complement strand
GGGTTGCTATTTGCCGCCGCCTATGCTGTGCATGAAGGAGATGTGGGATCGTCTGCTGTTTTGTCCGGAGAAGTAAAAACGGGGATGACGCTCTTTAATGACGCGAAGTTTGCCGGAGCGACTTCAGGGAAGTCCTGCGGTTCATGCCATCCAGATGGAAAGGGGCTGGAGAAGGCCGGGGAGAAAAAAGAGTTCACCCTGGGAGGTAAAAAGCAGGGCAGCCTTGAAGAAGCGGTCAATTTCTGTATTGTGAATGCCATTAAAGGAAAAGCAGTTGACACAAAGTCGACGCAGATGATGGACATCGTTTCTTACATCAAGTCGTTGAAGGGCTCCAAGTAGAATTCGGGATCGTTTCTCCGCTGTTCAAAAACACGGAAGATTACAGTAGGGGCGTACGGCAGTACGCCCTGATTGTTCTCTGCCTGCTTCTTCGCGTAGTTCCCCAAAGCCGTTGTTAATCAGCAATATTTTCTTGACATCAATATTATGCTTATTCATAATACGCTACATGGGGATAACATTAGTGGATAAGTGCACAGCGTGACATATTAATAGGTCGAATGCAACGATCTTCCTATCATCTCAGAGTGCATGATAAATTATGAAAATACCGTGCTTATTTCTACTTTTTATAATCACTTCATTAGGTTATACCGCATATGCTGAATGGACACTCTGGGTAGTCCCAGAATCACGCTCTGTTGACACTACAAAACCGTTGAAGTTCGTTTATGGTGTAACTGGAGGAGGATATCTCGATCCACAAAATCTAAAAGTGACATTATATTCTGAAGCTGATTCGATGTTGAAAAAAGAAAATGGACCTGGCGAGTATGAGTCATATTCAATCTTATTCCCCGAAGGCACTCCTACGGATATCTTTCAGAAAAATCCTACCGACTTACCATCAAATGTTAATAAAACAATTCTGTTAGATGCAGAACAAAGAACGCCATTTGATCCTATGTATGTAACACCGAATAGTCCCGGGGATAAAAAAGTTAGACTTGTAATGTCGTATAAAGATAATAACGGAAATTGGCACTCAACGTCAGAAGAATTTTCGTATCATGCAAATAGTTTCGCTGAGAAATACGAAACCTATGGTTTTGTAATAGCTATTATTACAGCGCTTATTGGAATTTGGAAAGATTCATTAAAAAACATTTTATCGAAAATTAAGGGGAAATTTGTAGCCAAGGATTGAGGTCAGATCTTGAATTATAGCGTTTATAATCATCTAAAACTGTTAGATGCAAAAATAAGGACCGGGCCACTGCAAAATGAACTCACGTCTTTACTTTTTAACGCGGACTCCTGCGGACATGGGAGTGCTTCAAGAATAAAAGTGCCAGTGGAATAACCCCGCTTTTCGTCGGTCTATGGATAATCGGAAAGATATTCTATGTCGAAAGCGGTCTGATGAACTTCGGATGGGTGGGCCGGATAATGTGAAATACATCGTAACCATCTTCTCAATTCCGGTTATCATTTGCTGTCTGGTGAAGGACTGGAGTACAAAATAAGACATAAGAATATCACTGAAATACAGTATCGTGTATAATTTCTGGTAATGAACCTTGATAAAACAGGCCACCCTTTTTTGAAACACCCGCACGTCCTTCCGTCGCCGGTCATTCACGGGTTCTTTATTATAGGAGTACTTTCCGCCGTAGCATTCAGGCTGATCATAGTGCTGCAGCATATGGAACCTTTATGGGTCAGGCCCACATGGTACGCCGGGGTCATCGGGTATATCCTGTTCTTTTTATACCGGTACTACATTTCCCGGAAGCGGAAAAAGGCGATCAGGGACTTTGACCTTATAGAAAAACTTAAGGCAAACGCCTGCCTCTCGGAAGACGACAGGGACGTCACGATATACCTCCTTTCATCAATCATGAAATCCAGGGAGGACATGAATTACTTCATTGTTTTTATCCTGTCCATTGTCGCTATCACCGCTGATATACTGCTCACTTCGATTAAATAAGAGTAGTCAGCATATGAAATACGAAGATAATATATATACGGTCATAGGCATTGCTTTATTTGCGGGAATCTTTTTCTTTTTATATAACTTTGCCGGCAAAGGTTGTTCACACAGTAATTGCAGTGAATTAAAGGAATGCGTTGATCAGCTTAAATCGAACTCTGCACAAAAAAGGGCCTGTGCCGCTTATAACCTTGGGAAGATGGAAGAGAAACCGCTGGATGCTGTCCCGATGTTGATCGATATGTTGAATGATGTTCAATCCGTACGTATAAAAAGGGGATTTGACAGATACTATAGCCTTTCTTCACCGGCATATGAGGCGATAACCGCATTAGGTGAAATAAAAGACCGGCGCGCGGTCGAACCGTTAATTCAACACCTTGCCGGCTCTTCACAGTCATTAAAATTGGCAATAATCTGGACTCTGAAAGACATCAGAGATGACCGCGCAATCGGGCCGTTAATTGATTCCCTTACCAAGAAAGATGATGATATTACAAGAGAGGCGTCCAGGGCATTGAAGGAAATAACAAATGAAGATTTCGGTGAAGATCATTCAAAATGGCAGGAATGGTGGTCTCAGCAGGGCAGTCAATAATTTCTCGTCAGGGTAGAGCCGAGAGATTAGTTGTCTTTTCTGTATAGGATAAATATGGTTATGTTTATTTTGTATTAAAATACTTTCATCATGAAGAAAGTAACTGATCTATGGGAACGCTCAAAGATGCTGGTATGGTCTCTTTTTCTGTTCAACCTGATCCTCTTCCTGCTGGCGGTAATTTTTGCGAATCAAATCGGATTTAGCACAGCCTTGAAAGGCTCGATAGCTCTTGGGCTTATAATGACAATAGTCTTTCTTTCTATCTTTATACTGTACGAATTGGCGGTATTTGCGGGTAAATACGTGACGAAGAAAAAAGGCAGGAACAATATTGATTGTATTTTTTAGGCGGACGACTTTGCTCTGTTAATTGCCCCGGTACAATTTCCCTCTCTATGAGCGCGCTGTCTGAATTTGATGATTCCTCGAAAAGCCTCTTTAGCTCATCCTGTAATTGAAGTGATGACACGATGTATTTTACGATGCGGAAGAACTATGAGAAATGATAGATCACCGGCGCAACCGGCCCTGCTTTCAATTCCCCGAACTTCTGGTATTATACATTGCATGAAGATCCGGAGAGTCGGCACATAAATGCGCGCAGAGGTGCTTTTTCCCATAAACGCCGAGGCGTTTACGTATTTAATTCCTGAAGAGCTTGAAGAAAATATAAAGACAGGAT
>JBFLYJ010000043.1:0-12934 GCA_040756635.1 Nitrospirota bacterium | reverse complement strand
GTATCAATACCTTCCCCCATCCTGACGACGTGATAGATCCCCGCATGACCTGCGTCCTTCAGCTCCCTGGCCTGCGCAGGGGAAAGGTCTCCCACATTTGCGT
Organism: Nitrospirota bacterium; assembly: GCA_040756635.1. Lineage (GTDB taxonomy): Bacteria > Nitrospirota > Thermodesulfovibrionia > UBA6902 > UBA6902 > UBA6902. The sequence goes on along the minus strand of JBFLYJ010000043.1, from coordinate 12,831 downwards.
AGAGTATGGTTTCCTTTTTCAAGTTCTTGCGCACTTCCTGGGACACCTCTATATATTTTTTAAATGGGTAATGCCCGGTGGCCATGATGCATATGGCATTGGCCCCGTCTACTTCGAACCGTTTTGTCCTTGCAACCGCCTCTTCTACCGGAAGCTCACTGTTTTCCGTAAATATCCCATGGCACTTCGCGAACGAACAGAAGACGCAGTTTATCGAACAGGGACCGACATTCAGTCCAAACTGGGCATGTACCTCGGCCCGGCCGTTACATGCTTTTTCGCTTTTTTCACGGGCCATGGCCTGTATCTGGAATGATTCCCTGGAAAACAGGGGAACATTAAACAGATCCGTAATTTCTTCTCTTGACAGATCGGAACCGTCAGATATTTTTTTTGTAACATCGGTTATGGGCATGATCTCTCCTTTTTATCGACGACTTGCTTTCTACTCTTTATTACAGTGCAGGCATGTAATAATGCCGCCCAATCTTAATATAAGGCATATCATACGGATTCATGATCTGCACCAGGCGAACAAAGCTTACTTGATAATTTCTATACTGTTGATATTGATCAAGGTGATACTGCCTGAAGTTATCTTGATATTGATTTCATGGTCGTTATGCTCATCCAGATAACCATATTTTCTGAATACCTCTGCCAATTCACTCTTGAGCATTTTCTTGCTTTCGTTTGATACAAGCGAGATACCACCCCTGCTGCCTGCCGCTCCGTTTCCGATCTTTCGAATGACCGGATGTTTCTCATACTTGCTCATGTCGCTTGTCTCGTTATCTTCAATTAATAAAACCCGATCGATTATAATTACATCTGCTAACCAATCGGGCTTTAATTATCCCGTTGCAGCGGGAGTTAAAGTGACCAAATATAATTATTGATTTACTTGATTACTTCGATTTTCTTAATATTGATCCAGGCAATATTGCCGGAGGTCGTTCTGAAGGTTACCTCATGGTCAAGCTCTCCCATCAGATAACCGAATTTACGAAAAACATCTACCAGCTCTCTTTTAAACCGCTTCTTCTCATCATTTAATACTATGCTTCTGTTGTTAATAATTGCGTAATTGTTGTTCATATTGTAACCGTTGTGAAACCGTTGATTTCTTAAATTCCGGTCTCCAGATGGACCGTAATAAGCCAGAGAAAACAATAAATACAATGAATACAGCAGAGGAGAAGCAAAATATAAGACTCAACAGCAGTACAGCTGCTATTGAGCTCGATGACTTTATGATATGATTATAAAGGTTTGAATTAAACAAGCGCACCACCGCAGCTGGCCCCTGCCCCCGCCGTGCACATGAAGCACATGGCATTTGTTACGATCTCACGTTTCTTAAGGGAGTCATAGTTAAAATCATACACGCTTGTACAGCCATTGCTGACCGGCATTTTAAGCACCTGCCAGAAATCACAATCAAAAAGGGTCCCTTCGGGAGACACACTGACCAGATGTCTGCACATAACATTTTGCACAGTATCCGGGTTATATTTTTCTTCGAGCTGTTTTAGGTAAACTTCCTTTTCTATGGCGGACATCTTTTTCCCCAGACGACCGATAGGCATATTGCTCAGGGCAATAAGATGATTGAAGGTTATGCCGTGCATTTCCCGAAGTTTGTCCCTGTACGCCTTTTCCAGCATATGCTGGTCGGGGGCGATTCCTTCCTTTGCAGGATTGAACATGAGATCAATTTCGAGTCCGCTCCCCTCTTTACCGTATCCGAGGCTGTTGAGCTGCTTCAATACCGATATCGCTTTATCATAGGTCCCTTTTCCCCTCTGCCCGTCGACACCGTCGGAAGTATAACAGGGCAGGGAAGCGACAATTTTTACCTTGTTTTCCGCCCAGAAATCAGGCAGGTCACTCATCCCGGGTTCTTTTACGATAGCGAGGTTTGACCGCACCAATACTTTTTTACCGATGCCGACAGCAGCTGTAATAAGACGTTTGTAATTGGGATTATATTCAGGAGAGCCGCCGGTTATATCGATGGTAGTGATGGCATTATTTTTTATTAATATTTCGATTATCTTATCAACGACTTCTGAGGACATCTCTTCGGTCCTGCTTGGAGATGCGTCTATGTGACAGTGGGTACATGTTAAATTACACTTATAACTCATATTTATCTGGAGAGTAGAAATACTATCCGCAATAAGAGGATACGCTCCGGAATCCTTGAGTTTCTGATCAAACTTGTTCATTTTCCCTCCCAATTTGTAGCCGAGTCTATTTGCTTGCTTTTGTGCGCATTGTGGCACATTATCCCAAGCAAAATATTTTCAGGCATAACATTCATTTTTAAAAAAAAGAAGAAAAGATGCTATAGATAAGCTATAGAAAATCACATACACACTGTATGTATTCTTAATAAGTTATGACCGGTTAACTTATTTAAAAAAGAAATATGTGCTAACCAAAGCAAATTCGGTGCCATTAACAATACCTTATTATTTAAGCAAATTGGCAAATAAGCAAACAGTATAATAGCTCAATATGTGAACAAGTTGTTCAATAATTGGTCAGAGCGGTCATTACTTGCTCTTATTTGTGACAAGCATATTTTTGATCATGCTGGGAAGAGGAAAAAGTACGAGGTCCTGTCTGCAAATTTCGGGCTTATATGCTTCATAATCTATGACGCCCAGTTTTTTCTCGAGTACTTCAGAAATATACGAAAGGGAATAACATACCACCCAGAAACCGAGAGCCATAACCATATAAGAAGCAAATATTCTATTGGGTTTTAGCTGGCTGATAATTATACCTGTCCGGGTCAGTTCTACAACCCCGATGATATAGACAGTAGACGTGTTCTTGAACATTGAATTAAAAAAGCTTACGAATGAAGGCAGCATCATTCTGAACGCCTGAGGCAGAATTACATAGATCAGCGCCTGAAAGCGTGACATGCCGGTGGACAAGGCTGCATCCATCTGCCCGAACGGCACTGCAAGAAAACCCGCCCTCACTATCTCTGCCTGATAAGCCGTCGCATAGATCGTAAGCGAGACCACAGAACACCAGAATAGTGACAACTGCATTCCCAATACAGGTAAAACGAAGTAAGCCCAGAATATTATCATGAGCAGAGGGGTAGACCTCACGACATCTATAAATATACTGCATGGATACTTGATATACATTCTGCAGGACACCCTTCCCAGCCCCAGAATGACCCCGAAGAAAAACCCTAATGATATTGAGAGGATGGCAAGCAGAATATTCAGGGCCAGTCCGGTAAGGGGCCCAGTGGGGTAAGTCCCGATACAATAAAACTTCCAGTTGGCGAGCTGCTCAAGAAAAAAGTCCATCGCCGGTCCTCTTCTCCTTAATGCTTGTAAGATCGATTTTAAGGTGCTTCTCCAGCTTGATAATAAATGCGGCCATTATCAGCGAGAGCCCTATATAAAAAACAGTTGCAAGAAATGTCACCTCAAGCCCCCTGAATGTAATCGATTCAACCTGCTGAATGGCCCATGTAAGTTCAGGCGCTGTAATGGCCATACAGAGAGAGCTGTTTTTGAAATTGTGAATCATCCTGGATCCCAGCGGCGGAAGGATCGTCCTGAATGCTTCCGGCAAAATTATATGTCTTAACTGCTGAAACCGGTTTAATCCGGTCGAGACAGCCGCTTCTATGTGCCCCCTCGGTACACTCAAAAGACCTGTTCTGACAATGTCGGAAACATATGCGGAATTGTCGACTGTCAGACCGAGAATGCCAGCCACTACTGAATATTTCACATATTCATGAAGTTTGTCCCCAATGCCGAACGGTAGAATTTCAGGGAATACAAAATAGAAAAAAAGGAGCCAGAAGAGACCGGGGATGTTCCTGACTAATTCAACATATATCTTGGCGGGTATATTGAATATTTTGAAGCGAGAACATCTCAACATGGCCACAATTGTGCCGATAACGAGGGACGTTATTGCCGTAACCACCGCAATAAGAAGCGTCAGCTCCACGCCCGTGATAAGCCAGCCGACAAAAGGCTCCCGGAAAGGGATGCCCCAGTCAAACTCATATCTCAAATTAAATAATTTCATTTCATGGGTTGTTGATAAGCCTGGTTTTCAGGTATACATTGAAGATCTGCATATGCGTGTTTAATTGCCAGCCGCACAGAATGTAAATAAATTAAGGGCATGACGTTAAATCGAATATATAAATATTACCCTTAAGACGGCATTAATTGCAATCCAAAATAAATATGGAAGCGCAGCTGAAAGCTGCGCCTCCATAGGTTTATCCCATTACATTGTTGGATGGAGCTTAATCCGGCCAAATGTAAAGCATGTCTCCGAATGTGTCCTGCGGCAAACGGGGCCTTGCGTTGATCGGGAGCGGATATTTCCCCTTGGAACCGAACCATTTCTGGTAAATCTTCTCGTACGTCCCGTCCTTAAGCAGGTCCTGGAGGACGAAGCTGATCTTGTCTTTCCACTTGCTGTCATCAGGCGGAACACCGATGCCGTAAAGACCGGGGCTCCAGATCATACCGCCGACAGCCTCATATTCCTCGGCCAGGTTGCCAGCTACAGCGGCCATTATTTGTGCATCCTGGGAATATGCATCAATCTTGCCCTGTTTTAATGCCAGAAAACCTTCCGCGCTGTTCTGAAATGAGAGCATCTCAGGAGCATTGCTCGTATGTTTTGCGATCTCCTGAGGAGCTGCGATAAATGCATTTGAACCCTGGTCTACGCCTATTTTCTTCCCGCCAAGGTCTTTTATGCTTTTGAATTTGCCCTTTTTGGAATAAAATATTTTGCCGGTCCAAAAATATGACGGCTCTGCATAGTCCATCTGCTCATCACGGCTTCTGGTATGGCTGATGTTTGCCAGACACATATCGATAGACCTGTTGGCAAGGAAAGCGATCCTGGTTTTATTATTGACCAATACGCGTTCTACCTTGACGCCAAGTTTTTCTGCAACTGCGTTACCGAGGTCGATCTCAAACCCTGTCCATTCTCCTTTTTCATCAATGAAGTTCATCGGAGGGGTGTCATTATTGGACCCTAAACGGACAACTCCTGCTTTTGTTACCTTGTCAAGGATGCTTTCTTCCGCTATTGCAGCAGAGGAAATCATTGACACAAGCAACGCAACTGCGAACAACAATACTAACGCACTTCTTTTCATACTGTTTTTCTCCTTCCTTTGGGGTTATTGAAATTAAGGCTTCCACCAAGCCTTACTGAAAAGCATAGCATTACATTTTTTATGAATAAATAATCGGATGTTTGTTAAATGTTTTATGAAGTGAAGATTTTCGATAATCCATTAATGAAAACCAAAAGACAGTTTTGCAACAACTATGCCAGTACCAAAATCGTTATAATCAACGAAAATCGCAAAAAAACTTGGAGCCCTCTGTTCATAATCTGCACAATGTGTTTATTTTTTAGGCAGGTTCTTGTCGGGTTTTGTATCGATTTTCTCACGAAGGGTATTTCTTGAAATGCCGAGGAACTTTGCGGTCATCACCTGATTGTTATTGTGCAGCTTCATGGCCTGTTTGACCAGAAGCCGCTCAAATACGGAAACAGACTCTTTGTATATATTGGTCCCGCCCTTTTTCAGAAACAGATCCGCGGCATCAGAAAGAATTTTTTCAATGTCCTCCGATTTGCACTCTGTGGAGCCTTTTTCAGGCGGCCACTCACAATCATCAGGAGAGAGAAAATCTTTCTGACACAACAGCATCCCTCTCTGAACAATACTCTGAAGCTCTCTTATATTGCCGGGCCAGAAATATTTTCTAAACGCCTTCATCAAGTCTGGAGAAGATCCCTTTACGTCCTTTGCAAATTCTATGTTGAATTTTTTAATAAAATACTGGACCAGCAGTTCAAGGTCATCAAGTCGCTCTCTAAGCGGGGGAATATGTATACTGACTACATTTAAACGCCAGTAAAGATCGTCCCTGAATATTTTCTCATCCCTGAGCTGCTCCAGGTCCTTGTTGGTGGCGGCAATAATTCTTACATCCGTCCGGATAGTCTCTTTGCCGCCCAGTCTCTGAAAGGACCCGTCCTGAAGCACCCTCAGCCATTTTGCCTGTATAGGAAGAGGCATATCACCTATTTCATCCAGAAACATCGTCCCTGTGCTGCACTGCTCGAATTTACCGATCTTCTTATTGTCGGCGCCTGTGAAGGCGCCTTTCTCGTGACCGAAAAGCTCGCTTTCGAGAAGGTTTTCAGGGATGGCCGCGCAATTCACCGGCAGAAATGGCTTATTGACCCGTTTGCTGTGATGATAAATGGCCCGCGCAATCAGCTCCTTGCCGGTGCCTGTTTCCCCTCTCAGAAGAACGGTAACATCACTCTCTGCGACCTGTCCGATTTTCTTGAATATCTCAAGCATGGCAGGACTCCTGCCGATGATCCTGTCACCCTTTTCATCCCCTGTTTCGTCAAAGGTCACAGGGGTGGATATCCTTTTGTCCATTAAGGCCTTTTCAATGAGAGAGATAAGCTGGGCATTGTCAAAAGGCTTGGTGAGATAATCGTAAGCGCCATATTTCATTGCGGTGATTGCCCTGTCAGACGTACTGTGGGCCGTCATCATTATTATGATGAGATCTGGCTGCAGGGTCTTTAATCTCTGCAGGGTCTCGAGTCCGTCCATCTTCGGCATGCTCACATCCATTACGACCAGTGACGGGGAGTCTTTCCCGGCGCGCTCAATAGCTTCAAGGCCGTTGCCTGCAGTGATGACGTCATAGCCCAGCCTGCCCAGGATTTTTTTGAATGAATAGCAGACCCCTTTTTCGTCGTCTACTACAAGTATTTTATCCATCATCAACCTCTTTCAATTTCTGACGCTATCGGTAATCTAACCGTAAATACTGTGCCTACCCCTTCGTTGCTGTTAAAAAATAAACTGCCTCCGTGAGATTTGATTATATTGTAAGCAATTGACAGGCCCAGGCCGGTCCCGCTGTCTTTAGTCGTAAAAAAAGGATCAAAAATTTTAGAACGGATATCAGCCGGGATGCCTCCTCCCCTGTCCCAGATCATCACTTCAGCAAATCTGTCGTCCGATTTACCTGAAATGCGGATTTCTCCTCCATCAGGCATTGCCTGGACGGCATTCAGCAGAAGATTAAGAAAGACCTGTTCAAGAAGTGACCGGTCTGCTTTTACAGCCGGCAGGGCATCTACGAGATCCTTTTGTACCTTTATTCCGGCATTCTCTATATCAAAGGTGGCAAGAGACAAAACGCGGTCTATCAGATCATTAATATTGATTTCAGAAAAATGGAAACTCCTTTGCTTTACAAACCCCATAAAATTAGAAAGGATCTTGTCGATTTTTTCTATTTCATTATTAATGACGTCCGCGTCTTCTTTTGTCATGTCAGGCTGCTCTCTGAAGGCCTGAAACATCATCTTTAGCGTGGTCATCGGATTTTTCAGTTCATGGGCGAGTCCGGCCGAAATCTGTCCGATAGAGGAAAGCTTTTCCGCTTGTAATAGGTGGGTGTAGGTATACGCTTCTTCCATTTTCTCCCTGGAAGACTTGAGCTGCGTGGACAGGGTGTTGAAATGGTGGGCGAGATACCCTATCTCGTCATCTGCGCGGACCTCTACCTTTGCTCCGTATTCCCCCCTGCCCAGAATTTTGATAAATTCAATACACTTGTTCAATGGCTCCGTAAGTAACCGGCTGAAAACAAATGAAGCGATGATCCCCAGTAATATTACGATTATTATCGAAGGATATGTGACATATCTGGCCCTGTTGAGGGTCTGCTTTAAGCTGTCCTCCCTTATGCCAAGGTGAAGCTGTGACTTAGTGTCCTTGAAAATAGTTACCCCCACATCTCTTATATACCCCTTTTCAGTGTCAAGAAGCTGAATATGCATTGGCTTACCCTGAAGGGGGTTCCAGCCTAAAAGGCCGGAAGGAACGCCGTTGTCGAATGTATGGGCCGCTATCCTGCCTTCGCGGTCTGTGACAAAGATGTACTCCACGTCCCTTTCTTTACTGAGGACTTCATTGAAGGCGGTTGATATCTGAAAGCTGTCTTTCAGGAGTATATGGTTGGCGATTCTGTCAGAGAGATTCACTGCGATGGATACGGCCCTCTTCTCCAATTCACCCCGGAAGGCGTCTATAAAGACACTGCGAATCGCGATGATCACAAAAAAGACGACGGTAACAGCGACTGTGATGGTAAGCCAGGTTATCTTTGTCCTTACTTTCATTGCATTAGAAGCCCATACTCTCTTGCAAATCCCGCGACCTTGTCAAGTTCACGTTCATTGATTTCGGTAAAACCAAGCGGCATGTCCGTTCTGTCCCATTCAACAAGTATGTTTTTATGTCTTCCAGCCGGGTCAAACGCCAGAAGCGCGGACTTGACCGCAGTCACAGTTTCGATGTCGACTCCGCTGTTATATGCAATTATGCTGCCTGGAAAGGGTTCAGACATCTTAATGATCCTTATCTTCCCTTCTCCGGCCAGCCGTTTTGCCAGGGAGTCCTGAATGCCGCCGGCATCACACTCACCGTTTAGTACAGACCGCGCGGTATTTATATGTGATCCGGTATAAATATAATTTCCGAGGTCTTTAAGTGGGATTCCCGCATCTTCGAGCATATTTCTGGGGATGAGATGCCCCTCGGCAGACATATGTGAACCGAACGCAAAACATCTGCCCTTCAGGTCCTGAAGGACCTTGATATCGCTTTCAGGTTTGGTAAAGATTGCTGATTGGTACTTCGGATCGCCGTCCCTGTTGACCCCGCTGACAAGATATTTTATGCCGTACTTGTTCTTCCCGATGACATAGTTTAGTGTTCCAAGTGAGGCAAACTGGGTGACGCCCTTTCCGAGGTTATTTACAGTGTCTTCGTCACGTTCGGTAAATTTTATCTGGAAGCGTCTTCCTGTCGTCTTTTCAAGATACATGAGAAACGGAGTATAAATCAGCACTTCTTCCTTGGGACCGAAACGCGGGTCGAACCCGAACCAGAGGACGTTGCTGTTGGGGTGGTCCATATTCTCGGAAACAGCAAGCCCCCGGGTGTAAAGGCTGACTTTTTTCGGGGTCTCTTCCCGTGTGCATCCCGGGATCGAGATGAGAACAAAAAGAACTAAAATCGAAAACAGGATATGTCTTGCCTGAATAGTACTCAATGCTTCGGATAGATTTATCATATTTGCCCTGATAAGCAACTATTATTATAACTGAACATTGCGCTGATGTGATATACTTTATCATTCCGGAGAGCATGGTATGCCGCCGGAATAAACAGACATGTCAGAGTATAAATTGCAGGTAAAATTCCGAAGCGCGACCCGCAGAACACACACTAATTCTATTAACGCCATATCAATATTTGAAGCAGCCCGGGCTTTTCGTTATGTGATTCTTAGAATCAGACGCTTATTTGTTATGCAGCCGCCGGTGTGTGGTATTTTCGACCGTGCAACTTGATCTGACCATTTTCCGGGAAGCTGCCGCAGCTTTTGAGGAAGAGAGGGCCGGGACCTTCACATCTCTCTCCGGCTCATCGAAAGCACTGTTATTTTCACTGCTTCGACCCGCGAGTCTGATCATCTGCGCATCCGAAGAAACAGCCGCAGAGTTATACGCTGACACTCTTTTCTGGTCAAAACTCCTTGAAGTTCATCCGCCTGTTCTCATACCGCCTGAAGGAAGCCCGGAACGTTTAAGGGGAGTTGCAGAGCTTTACACTGCCGACAGAGGGAAAATCATTGCCTCCGTGAATGCCTCGCGCGCGTCATTATGGCAGAAAAAAGACTTTCCCCTGCTTGGTATGTCAAAGACAGAAAGCGCGGACAGGGAGGGGATCATACGTGAATTATACGGCATGGGGTATCTCAGTGTCCCTGTGGTATCAACCCCGGGAGAAATAAGCATCAGGGGCGGAATTCTGGACATATTCCCTCCTGACAGTGATTCTCCTGTGAGAGTGGAGTTCTTTGGCGACGAGATAGAGTCTCTTCGGTTTTTTGATATCGATACCCAGTTGTCCATAAAAGAGATTGAAGAAATCTGGATATGCCCGGCAGTAGCCCCGGAGGAAGGCCCTGATCTTGTTTCACTATTTCCTGATCACAGACTTATATTAAACGAGCCTGATGACATCAGAAGGCATTTCCCGGACATTGATCAGTTTCTCGGAGAGAGAAAAACAGTATCTTTCACGGCCCTGCCTCTTGAGGGGGAGGGCCACAATTGCGGTGTAAACAGTGTCGCAGGACTGGGGCTCCTGCGTGATGAAAGAAAGACCATTGAAGAGTTTGTTTCTCAGGTCAATATATTAAGGAACACCTATTTCATCATGATGTCCTGTTTATCAGAGGGGCAGGCCAAAAGACTGAAAGACCTGTTCGCGGAACAGGATTCGGATATTGCCGTTTCTGCAGGTGGCATTATCAATGAAAAATACAGTCCTCTAGCGGTAATCGGAGAATTGAGCGCCGGCTTTACATATAAGGATGTCATAGTTCTTGCCGGACCGGACATCTTCGGACGGCGTCCGGTATTTAAATCTGTCGGTAAATCAAAAGTAGCCACGCTCATCTCATCAATAGAAGATTTCAAAGAAGGGGATTATCTTGTACATGAAGAGCACGGAATCGGCGTGTTTCTCGGCATCAGGAAAGAACGCATCGGGGGTTATGAAGACGACTTTATAACCATTGAATACCTGGGAGGGGACAAGCTTTATGTGCCTCTTGAGCGGATCAACTGCATCCAGAAGTATCATGCCCCTGAAAACATAAAACCGAAAATCGACAGGATGGGGGGCAAGACCTGGGAGAAGACGAGGCAGAAGGTCCGGAAGAAGATAAGGGACATGGCCGAAAATCTTCTGAAGATTTACGCGGGCAGGACTTCCGCGGAAGGGATTGCATTCTCTGAAGACACTGAACTTCACAGGGAATTCGACGGTTTCTTCGCATATGAAGAGACCCCGGATCAGCTTACATCGATCAGTGAGATAAAACACGATATGGAACAGCCCGTTCCGATGGACAGGCTGTTGTGCGGAGATGTTGGATACGGCAAGACCGAGGTGGTCATGAGGGCATGCTTCAAGGCGGTATTCGATTCAAAGCAGGCGGCTGTGCTTGTTCCCACAACGATACTCGCTGAACAGCATTATGAAACGTTTACCTCAAGGTTTTCGGCGTTTCCGATCAGGATCGATTATCTCAGCCGTTTCAAGAGCAGGGAGGAACAGAAGCAGACACTCGCCGCTCTTGCGCAGGGGGAAGTCGACATCATTATCGGCACACACAGGCTGCTGGCCAAAGACGTTAATTTTTTCAATCTGGGCCTCCTCGTTATTGATGAAGAGCATAAATTCGGTGTGGCCCATAAGGAGAGAATAAAGGCGATAAAAAGCAATGTCGATGCACTGACGCTGTCCGCTACACCGATACCGAGGACTCTCCATATGGCACTCTCCGGCATAAGGGGAATGAGCACCATAGAGACCCCACCTGAGGACAGGCTCGCCGTCAAAAGCATGGTGGCCCGATTCAGCCCGGCCATGATCAAGGAGGCCCTGGAGCATGAAATAGACAGGGGAGGCCAGGCCTTTTTTGTGCATAACCGGATAGTTGATATTTATGAGACAGCCAATTTTCTGAGGGTCCTGGTGCCCGGTGCGAAGATAGGTGTGGCCCACGGACAGATGAATGAGAAGGAGCTTGAAGCGGTCATGCACAAGTTTTTTCACAACGAAACCAATGTCCTTGTATCAACAGCCATTATCGGATCAGGTCTTGATATCCCTTCGGCAAATACTATCATCATAAACCGGGCTGACAGGTTCGGACTGGCAGATCTGTATCAGCTAAGGGGCCGTGTGGGGCGCTCCAATGTAAGGGCATACGCATATTTTCTCATACCCGGGGAGGATATTATAACAGAGCAGGCGAGGAAGAAACTCCAGGCTATCCAGGAGCTGGGTTATCTCGGTGCAGGGTTCAGACTTGCTCTGAAGGACCTCGAGATCAGGGGTGCGGGTAATTTGCTAGGTGCAGAGCAGTCAGGGCACATCGAGGCGGTTGGATTTGATATGTACATGGAAATGCTTGAAAGAGCGGTCTCGGAACTTAAAGGAGAAAAAACCGCTCCCGTCAACGAGTCTATACTGGACCTGAAAGTAACAGCCATAGTTTCAGAAAGATATATTGAGAATCCCGAGGTCAGACTGAGTGTTTACAGAAAGATAGCGTCTGCAAAAGATATTGACTCTCTCAAACGGCTTCTCAATGAACTTAAGGACAGATTCGGCCCGCCGCCGGAAGAAACGGAGAGGCTTATTAATATAATGGGGCTTAAAGTCCAGGCAAAGAAGCTCTTGATAATGAAGATTGAAAATATTGAAGGGAGGGTAAGAATAATATTTTCACCTGAGACCGCCGTCACTCCTCAGCAGTTGTTTGACCTTCATACAACCAGAAAGGGCTGGATCAAATTTCTTCCTGAGGGAGGGATAGAATTAAATCTTAAAGGCAAACCCTGGGATAAATTATATATGGTCTTAAAGACAATCATGCAGGAGCTGGGGAGTGATGAAGCCGAATGATCCCTCCCGAGAACTATAAATAATACTAATAACTTTATTAGCTCATTGACTAACGGGCGGAACTATATAATTATAGGCCCTATAGATTCAATTGAATAAATTGAATCTATAGAATTATATAACATATTAATGCTTAACAACCTTTTACGACTGCTCCTTTAGATATGTAATGAACAAAAGGGGCGAAGGGGAAGACTGCTTATGTTATA
>JBFLYJ010000429.1:0-3291 GCA_040756635.1 Nitrospirota bacterium | reverse complement strand
ATCTTTCTCCCTTAAAAGATGAATCTCTCCGGGAAGTCTTCAGGGTGCTCAGGCCCGGAGGCCGCTTCCAGATTGCCGATGTTGTGCTGAATGACGATATGCCTGAAAAGGTCGCGGCCTGTTTTGACGGCTGGTCCGGCTGAATCGGGAACGCGGTCCCGGTCAGGGACCTTGTTGAATTAATGGCGGATACAGGTTTCGACCAGGCAGAGTTCGCAGGGTTGAGCGGGGTACGGACATCCAGGTTTACCAGCGGCGCTCATTTCAGGGCGCGCAAGGGAAAATAAAAAAATAGGGGCGAACGGCCGTTCGCCCCTACGGGGTAATCACCACAGGTTTCTGAATTACATACTAGTGCTCGTATTTGAGCGGGAAGTGTTCGTGGGTCTTTTTCAGTCTGTCCTTGATATCGAATTTATATTTTGCGTCGACTTTCTCATTGAACGGGCTATCTCCGCCGTGGCAATCCATACAATTGTTGGCTTTTTCATTGGGAACAGTCAATCCGGCGCCTGTAACATCAGCTAACTTAAACTGCTTGTCTTTCTTCATGACCTGGCTGAAGTCCGCTCCGGGACCGTGACACGCTTCGCATTGTACATCAATTAAGTCCGGGGTCTTTTCGAGACTTACAAAACCACCCGGTTTACCATAGCCGGTAGTATGGCATCTGAGGCAATCTTTATCATTTGTGTAGTCTTTGGCAGGGTCCAGTCCGGCTTTCTTTTTTTCGTCAGGCTTGACACCCGCTTTAAGGTTCTCAAAACTGTTTGCCATCTTGGTTTCCGACCATGACTTGAACTGTTTCATATGGCAGGCCTTGCACTTCTTTGCCCCGATATATTCAGCGGCGCCGGCCGCGGACACAAAAACAGTCATTAGCAGCAGAGAAAGGAAGACACCCGCGATCTCTTTGAACATAGAACAAACCCTCCTTTTGAACGGTTCATTTAATAAAATGAGATAAGTCTCATTTCGATATCATGCGGCAGGCAGGATATCAATATTACAATTCAAATGTCCAATAACAAAGTTCAGACTCTCATACGACGATTCAAATAAAATATTATATTTGCTGCAGATAAGATAAATGAAAATATTGAAGATATTATGAAGAGCGTGACGGACCAGTAAAGGTCACACAACGAAACCGGTCTTCTTTACGTCCTCGATCGTGTCGATGTCCCTTAAAGTTTGCGTATATCCAACAGAATATCCGAAATTATCCGCCTGCTCCAGGCTCCTGCTCAAAGTCTTGTCAGTAGACCAGGGAATGTTTTTGAAAACCTCAACGCACAGCTTTCTCATACCCACCAGATAATAGCCCCCGTCCTCTGCCGGGCCATAAACAAGATCGTTATCAGACAGCAGCTCAAAGGCGTGCAGGACGATGGCGGCAGACAGGGCAGGTATGTCCGCGCCGACAAGCGCGGCCTTTTGGTATCCCTTTCTGAAAATCACCTCGAACGAATATGACATGTTAAGTCCCAGATCACTTCCACTCAGCCTGATCAGACTTGTACCGAACCCGGAAAAATATCCTTCGGCATCTTCCGGTGCGTAAGCGATATATGTATCGACCCCCGGAATGTTCCGTAGCTTATGAATCGTCTGCTCCAGCATATGTGTATACAGCTTCAGTATCTGGTCGTCAGGCATGAAGCCGTTCAGCCGTGTTTTGACAAACCCGGTCTCAGGATACTTCGCGATGATTATCAATGCGTCTCTGTGCTTCACCTGACCTCTTTATAATGTTTTATTAGCCTCTGAGGAGATATTTTAAAAAACGTATACAAAAAAGCGATAGCCCAGTCTCTTAATGTGGTATACAGCATTCCTTCTTTAAGCCACCGCCTTGGTGATGCCTTGATCGGCGGGTCGATGAAAACGATCCGCCCCTCTTTTTTCAGTCTTTTTGATATCTCTATGTCCTCCATTAATGGAATTTCGGCGAAGCCCCCTATATGATCGAAGACCTCTTTCCGAAGAAACATCCCCTGATCGCCATACATAAGCGATGTTAGACGGGACCTGATATTTGCCGCGGTCTCAATTAGTCTGAATCCCATACCGTGATGGTCGATACCGAGGGCGAATGCGCCTGCCGCTACATCGGAATCATTCAGGGTTTCCCTGATCCGTGAGAATGCCCCCTTTGGCAATACACAGTCAGCGTGAAGGAAAAGGAGTATGTCGCCTGCGGCCTTGCCCGCTCCGAAGTTCATTACGCTTGCCCTTCCTGTTTTTGCCTCAAATACTTTTGGGGTAAACTCCCTGGCGGCTTCAGCGGTATTATCACTGCTGCCGCCGTCAACTATGATCAGTTCTTCATTTTCAGACAGATAAAGGCTGCCGAGGCACCTGCGCAGGCTGAGTGTTTCGTTCAGAACAGGCATTACTATGCTTATTTTTATTTTTATTCACCTCAATCGACAATCAATTAATTCTATATTCTAAGGTATTGAAACTATTTTTTCGGCCATTAGTCAATCTTTTAACCGGAATTCTGCAATGCCTGATATTAGTGTCCGTCTATTTTGATTAACCATATAACGAAGGAGGCGATCAGGATGACGAGCATTATGCTGAACCGGCTGCTAAGGCTGAAATTACAACACTACATGAACAGTCTGCATATTTACAGTTTAATGTGCCGTCTCAGGATCAGCAGGACAAAGGCCATGAAGGCCGCAAAATTATATGAAAAAATTACGCATCCGATTTTATATGCATAATAGACGCAGGGAAATGATTGACCGCCCTTTCCTGAAAAAGATCAAGGCCGGACTCCGTGATGTATTGCTTGAGCTGGTAGTTTCGGTCTTATTGATATTTGTTATCCTGGGGACTTTTATGGCAACAGGACTTTATGACGAATGGGTCCTGTGGGTAGCACGTATTCTTTGATTCCATCGGGGATGCTTAAATCAATGTATCCGACCGCTTAATTCCGGAACATGCCTGCCTTAATTTAGCAATGATCAGGTTTGATACGTATTTTCATGGCCTGTCCGGCAGGCACTCTTTAACTTCAGGACTGCTTTATCATTAACTGAACAGCGGATATAATCCTGTCAGTCGTAAACCCGAATTTCTTCTGAAGGTCCTTAAACGGCGCTGATGCTCCGAATGAATACATTCCGATAATTTGACCATTCCGGCCGGTATACCGCTCCCATCCGAGTGTCGCTCCCTGTTCTACAGCGATGCGTTTCGTAACCGCAGGCGGCAGCACGCTGTCTCGATATTCCTGACTCTGCTTCTCGAACAGCTCCCATGAAGGCATGCTCA
>JBFLYJ010000428.1:0-3294 GCA_040756635.1 Nitrospirota bacterium | reverse complement strand
ATCCTGCGTAAAGAAGCAGGACGAGTCTCAGGTCTACGTAACCCTGCAGCCCGTAGTTGAACGCTCCCCACGCGCCCATGAACATGGCAAGAAAAAGTTCCGTACCGGCGGCAACGACAGTCGGTACTCCGAATACATAAATCATTGCCGGGACACCGATAAATCCTCCGACTCCGATTGTGCCCGCCATGTAGCCGGTCGCCAGGCCGACCAGCAGCAGCGTTACGAGTGAGACTTCTACATTCGCAACACTGAAATGAATGAGCGGTTTGAACTGGAATTTCCTAGAAAGCTTCAGCAGCTTGTCTGAAGGCCCTGCGCCTGGGTCCCGTTTTGACCTCATCGCGTCCTTGAACAGGGACGCTCCGATGATGCTGAGTACTATTACAAAGAATGCGCTTACGTAAAGACCGGAGCCGGCCTTCCCCAGTTTCTCAAAGAAGTATCCGTTTACAAAGACCGCACCGTTTATTCCGATTGCGGCTGTGGCGAGAAGATAAATGCCGAGTTTTTTGTCGACGTTCCCCATCTCACCGTGTTTTCTCGATCCCATCATGGCCTTCCCGAACTTATGGGTTATATTTGCCGAAACCGCCATTACCCCGGGAATGCCCAGGTTCATCATGCCGGGGGTCATCAAAAACGCCCCGCCCGAACCGATGAATCCCGAAATCGTCCCTCCAAGGAACCCCAGGAGTATCGTGCCCAGCATGGTCCACGGGTTGGCATCGAAAATCTGCGTTACTACGTTGATCTTATCTATTGCCTGTGCAGCTGCATCAACCATTTTATAAGTCCCTCCTTGATTCTATTTTTCAAGCTTGAACAGCTTTGGTAAAATGTGAGTCGTATTTCCCCATATCCACGCGTGCAAAACAACCACCGCCATCGTGGCAAGGGCACCGAGGACGGTCCCGGTCATGAACAGCTTTTCATTGAGCATTTTGACGTTGGGAAATAATACGGTATAAATTATTGCCGAACCTGCCGCATACATTAGCCATTTGCCCAAGCCTGACCGTTTTGACCGATGCGCCTTTTTTTCCATCGACGAGAAGGCCTCTGCAGTGGTAACCGGACAGTTCATAACCTTCTTGAGGGACTCAAAGCTCACCCCGTTTTTCTTCATCTTTTCAGAAAACCTGATACTGCCGGTCAGCACAAGACTTGCCGGCTTCAGGGACTCCAGTTTACTTAAAAAATCCTTTGCATCAGGATCGACCACCACAGACGTAAAACCGATACCCTCTGAAGCCAGTTCCTCCCTCACGGCGTTTAATGTCTCTTTTACATTGCCGGCCCCATTCGCCGCGCCACCGGCGCTGAGAAAAACACCGCACACTTCGGTATCATTCCCTTTTGACGCCTGTATGACGTACCGAAGCATCGGGGAACCTGTCACCCAGTTGCTGTCTATTACTACTATTTTTTTCACCCCATACCTCCTTTCTTCGCTGATTCGCTGATCACCACACAAGGTCCCGCACGACCTATTTCG
Organism: Nitrospirota bacterium; assembly: GCA_040756635.1. GTDB lineage: Bacteria > Nitrospirota > Thermodesulfovibrionia > UBA6902 > UBA6902 > UBA6902. Next base: position 1,796 of record JBFLYJ010000428.1, on the reverse strand, counting down.
ACGCGGACCCGGTCAGCTGATTCCGGTATTTCTCTCTGATGTCCCGGAGTATGCTGTCTGCTTCCTCTAGAAGTTCCACTGCTGCTTCATGGTCCCCGGCCTTTGCAAACGTACAAGCCATTGACGCGAGCTTGTTGACGACCCCCAATGCCCCGGTCCGGAGAATGCCTGTCAGACCAACCGATGAGTCACTTCCATCCAGCATCTGTCTGGCGGTCATGTCTTCCCCGGCCTCTGCAAAGGCGGCTGCGGCCATCGCGTTTTCAAATTTTTTCAGGAACTCCTTCATGTCTCCTCCTTTCTTCCGTCATTCAGCGGCGCTGTCTCCTATGTGCCCATGAGTTTCCTGCGGGCCGGGGAGAGCTTTTTCATGCTGTTGCTTTTCAGCCTCTGAAGAAGTTGTTCCGCTTCCGTTAATATCTCCAGCGCCTTTTCATGCTCTCCGGCCTCGGCAAACGTGATTGCCATTGACGTAAGGTCGTCAAGCGAAAGGACCGCCCCCCTTCGTACGTCCAGGATTTTGTCCGTTACGGGACTGCCCTCTCCGAGCATTTCCCTCGCAGTATCGAATTCTCCTGCTTCCGCAAAAGAGACGGCAGCCATTACGTCCTCAAAATCTTTCATGAAACCCATTGTTCCGTCCTCCTTACCTTTATCTCTGTGACTTATGTGCCCGCGTTCGAAAGTTTGGACATCGTCACCAGGGGCATAGAAATATTTCTGAGAATTTTTTTTATGCTTATGTTGCTGAGGGAGGGGCTCAGAAGGACCATGTCAATCGATACGCCGCTGTCTATCGTCTTTTTAATATTGGAAATAACATCCCCTGTGCCTGCTTCAAAGCTGATCTGTACAGACTCTGGATCCCCGCAGTATTTCCTGATCAGCACGGCTGTTTTCTTCTGCGTTTCCGTAGCTATCTTTTTTTCCCACTCCCCGGAGATCTGTATGGCTGTCGAGGCCTCGCCTTCCTCGGCAAAGGCCGCTGCCTCCATAGTGTCCTTAAAGGTCCTGAAAATCGGTTTGTCGTAAATCATCAGGACATGAATACTCTTTTTGAGGATCTTGGAAAGATCGACTACATACGCAAATCCTTCCTCATAGCTTTTATTTCCTTTTGTTACAAACAGAATGCTTCTTCCCATTGAATCTCCTCTGTACAGCGTATTTCGAAGAGATAAGTTTGCATATAACGGGCCACTTGTAACTGCTTGGAAAATAAGCTATATTTTGCGAGGCTGAGGCGGGTGTTTAGAATATGAACGGTTTCAACGTGATGCCCATTCGACTTGCATCAATTGCGTCGATTAGATAACCATCCGATATTAAATGTTAATTCTAAGAAAGGAGATAATAGTGTAGTGGGCGTTCAAAATATGAACGGCAGGAGATGCCAAATGCGTTTAGTGCCAGTAACTTTATGATAACTACACAAATATTAATGGTTTATGCAGGATGGGACCATTGGCGGGACCGTTCATAATATGAACGGTAATATGCAATTACTCCTTCATGATCTTCCAAAGACTGGTCCTGGATATTCCAAGGAGCTCTGCAGCTTTTGTCCGGTTTCCTCCCAGTATGTTCAGGACCTTCAGAGCATAGTCCTTGACAAGTTCGTCAACAGACATGATTCTGCTTGGATCGAGGGTCTCAATATGAAGCGTTCTGAGTCCGCCCGGCAGGCTCTCCGGCGTTAACAGTGGTTCTTTCTCCAGAATGATGGCCCTTTCGATGATATTTTCGAGTTCACGTACATTGCCGGGGAAACTGTACTTCATCAGGAAATCAAGAGC
>JBFLYJ010000427.1:0-3317 GCA_040756635.1 Nitrospirota bacterium | reverse complement strand
AAGTCTCAGTACTTCGATCCGGTCCTCTTTCCTCGGGGAAACCTTGATCAGGATCATCTCTCTTTCGACATGGTCGATCTCCATGAAGTCCACGACCTTGATAACGTCGATGAGTTTGTTGAGCTGTTTTGTAATCTGCTCGACCACCTGGTCCTCACCTGTGGTCACAATTGTCATGATCGAAACCGCGGGGTCTATTGTTTCGCCTACAGAAAGGCTTTCAATGTTGTAACCCCTGCCGCTGAACAACCCCGATATTCTGGAAAGGACCCCGAATTTATTTTCTACAAGCACTGAAATGGTATGTCTCATTTTTCTCCTCTGATATACGTTCCCAACCGTTGAAACGTTCGAACGGTTATTTCACCGCTTTTAATTTCTTCTCTTCCCTGCCCTCATCGAAGATCATCTGGTCTATCGCCGCTCCCGCAGGTACCATCGGGAATACCTTGGCCTTCCAGTCAACGACGAAGTCCATAAATACAGGCCTGTTCTTTATCTTAAGCGCCTCTTTGATTACGGGAACTACTTCCTCCGGTTTTATGGCCCTTAATCCGACTGCGCCATAGGCCTCGGCAACTTTGACAAAGTCAGGGTTGCCGGATTCAAGGTGCGTATGCGAATAACGCTCCTTGAAAAACAGTTCCTGCCACTGTCTCACCATCCCCAGATAGCCGTTGTTCAGGATCGCCACTTTTACGGGAAGCTTATTGATGACAGCGGTCGCCAGCTCCTGGATGTTCATCTGAATGCTGCCGTCACCCGCTATGTCGATGACCACTTTGTCGGGACATGCGAACTGGGCGCCGATTGCGGCAGGGAACCCGTATCCCATTGTGCCGAGCCCGCCGGAAGTGATAAACTTCCTGGGCTGATCATATTTATAGAACTGCGCGGCCCACATCTGGTTCTGACCCACTTCCGTGCAGATTATCGCGTCGCCCTTTGTAACTTCAAATATTTTTTCAACAACAAATTCCGGCTCGATAATATTTTTTTCAGTCCTGTATGAAAGAGGTCTTTCCGATTTCCATTTATCGATCTGTTTCAGCCATGAGGACCTGACCGGGCCCCACTGCTCTTTCGACTCCTTAATGACCTTTATCAGGTCTTTTAATACATTCTTTACATCTCCGACAACGGGAAGGTCTACACGCACATTCTTCCTTATTGATGTCGGATCAATGTCGATCTGGATTATCTTTGCGTAAGGCGCAAAGGAGTCGGTCTTTCCTGTCACACGGTCATCAAATCTTACGCCTATACCAATAAGAAGGTCTGCGTTCTGAACGGCGGTGTTGGCGTAAAATGTTCCATGCATGCCGAGCATTCCCATGGAAAGTTTATTAGTGCCGGGGAACCCGCCGAGTCCCATGAGGGTCATGGTAACGGGTATCTTTGTAAGCTCCGCCAGTTCTTTCAGTTCTTTTGATGCACCTGATAAAATGACGCCGCCGCCAGCCATTATAACGGGCTTCTTTGCTTGCGCAATCATCTGCGCGGCCTGGTTTATCATGAACTTGTTCCCGTGATAGGTCGGGTTATAGCTTCTGATCTTGACTTCCTCCGGCCAGACGAAATCGGTTGAACCAGCTGTTACGTCCTTGGGAAGATCTATCAAAACAGGTCCCGGTCTACCGGTAGCTGCGATGTGAAAAGCCTCTTTAACGGTCTGAGCCAGGTCGTTTATGTCTTTCACCAGAAAGTTATGTTTTGTGCAGGGCCTTGTGATCCCGACTATGTCCGCTTCCTGGAAGGCGTCATTGCCGATAAGCATGGTCGGCACCTGCCCGGAAAAAACCACCAGGGGTATCGAATCCATTGAGGCCGTGGCAATGCCCGTTACAGTGTTGGTAGCACCCGGACCGGAAGTGACTATCGCAACCCCGACTTTCCCGCTCGCTCTCGCGTAACCGTCGGCCGCGTGGACCGCGCCCTGTTCGTGCCTTGTAAGGATCAGCTCTAACTCTTTTTCATCAAAAAGGACGTCGAAGATATTCAGCACAACCCCTCCGGGGTAACCGAAGATGTGCTTTACTCCTTCCTTCTTCAGGCATTCAATTAATATTTCAGCACCGCTCTTTTTCATTTAATCTCCATATTGGTCTTGAATATTGAATTTGAATAGGGGAGAGGCCGTCTCGTCCCTACGACTTCATTACCGCCCCTGTGCTCGCTGACGTGACCATTTTTGCATATCTTGCGAGCCAGCCTTTATCTATTTTTGGTTTAATGGGCTTATGTGTTTTAAATCGTTTTTTTATTTCATCGGCGCTCACGAGCAAATCAATTTTTCTGGCCGGTATATCAATACTGATTAAATCTCCGTCTCGTACAATCGCAATCGGGCCTCCCTCCATTGCTTCCGGGGAGACATGGCCGATACACGGCCCTCTGGTCCCTCCTGAGAAGCGTCCGTCGGTAATTAATGCCACTGACTCTCCCATTCCCATGCCGGCTATCGTGGCTGTGGCGTTCAACATCTCACGCATGCCCGGTCCGCCTTTTGGCCCTTCATAACGAATGACAACAACATCTCCGGGTTTGATCTTGCCTGAGAGAATGGCCTTCATAGTGTCTTCCTCTGAGTTAAAGACCCTTGCAGTGCCTTTAAACCGCATCATATTACTGCTTACGGCGGTCTGTTTTACTACGGCGCCGTCAGGCGCAAGGGATCCTCTTAAAACCGCTATGCCGCCTTCTTTATGGTGGACCTTGTCCATAGGCCTGATGACTTCCTGGTCCATGATCTCGGCCTTATCTGCTATCGCGAATGTTTTCATCCCTGAAACGGTAACAACGTTATTCAGGCCTGATTTCAATCTTTTGAAAACAGCAGGTATACCTCCCGCGTAATCAAGGTCCTCAAGGTAGTGGGTACCGCCCGGAAGCATATTGGATATGTGCGGTGTCCTGCTGCTTATTTTATCGAAGATCTCAAGCGGCAGGGAGACCTTGGCCTCGTGCGCGATAGCCGGGATATGCAGCACCGTATTTGTCGAGCCGCCGAGCGCCATGTCGACCATAATAGCGTTTTCAAACGCCTTTTTCGTCAGAATCTTTGACGGGGTGATGTTCTTCTTCACCATTTCGACGATTCTGCTGCCGCTTTCAAATGCGATCCTCCTCTTATGAGCAGATACTGCAAGAGCGGTCGCGCATCCGGGAAGACTCATCCCGAGTGATTCGGTCACACAGGCCATAGTATTCGCCGTGTACATGCCCTGACACGATCCTGAACCCGGACAGGAGCATACCTCAAGTTCTGCCAGGTCGGAATCAGTCAGAAGGCCTTTTTTGTATTTTCCGATAGCTTC
>JBFLYJ010000426.1:0-3321 GCA_040756635.1 Nitrospirota bacterium | reverse complement strand
CGTGGGCTTCCATGGACGATCAAAAGAGGGCGATGACCCCTAGAAAAGCGGTGCAGGCAGGATCGGATTATCTTGTAATAGGAAGGGCTGTGACATCGCAAGCCGATCCTATCGGGGCTTTAATGCGGATTCACGAAGAGATCGCGGACCTGTGAATACAATATACAGTGTTTGAGGTTCTACAAGGCCGTAACCAAACCATTTAACTCCTTCAATGTAATGATTCGTATTTTACCGGCCAGAGACAAATTTCTAAGGGAAACAAAAGAAGGCAGAATTTCTCCTGTGTACACGGAACTGCCGTATCGTTCCCCGCAAGAGATTTACGAGCATTTTGACTCCCCATTCAGCGTCCTTCTGGAAAGCATTAAAGGACCTGAGAAAATTGCCAGATACTCTTTTATCGGTACAGGGCCGTTTCTTGTTTTCCGGGTGAAAAACGGGACGGTCGAAATAAATTGTAACGGTCAAACTGCTGTATCGTCCGCGCACCCGCTTAAAAAAATGAAAGAGTTGATGGCCAGATATCGGGTCCATGCGTCCAAAGACCTTCCACCCTTTGCGGGCGGTGCAGTCGGCGTTATAAGCTATGACTTTGTACATTATTTTGAAAGACTGCCGAAAACTGTCGTTGATGACCTCGATATCCCGGATGCCCATTTCATGATGTTCGATACCGTAATCGCCATAGACCATAAACTCCGGAAGACTTATATCCTTTCATGCCCTGCGGCTGAAGAGTCGGTTTCAGTCCCAGGAGTGACTATCGATGTCTGGGGACGTTATTATGACAAGGCCTGCGGGAAAATTAATGCCCTCTACAAAATTATTTCATCAGAGACAGCGTCGGAGAGTGAATCAGCGGGCAAACGGGAATCATCAATCGAAATCCGCCACGAGATGGGCAAAAAGAATTATATGGACATTGTAGTACGGGCAAAGGAGTATATTAAGTCCGGGGATATTTTCCAGGCAAACCTTTCACAGCGGGTATCGGCGCACATAGGAGACGTGAAACCGTGGCAGATATATAAAGTCTTAAGCGGCATTAATCCGTCACCGTTTGCAGGATATATGAATATGGGAGATTACAGCATCGCGAGCTCTTCCCCTGAGAGACTTGTAAAGGTTTCGGGCAATATTGTGGAAACGAGGCCGATTGCGGGGACGAGACCAAGAGGAGCGAACGCGGAAGGGGACAGGCAGATGAGGAACGACCTCCTGCTTAATGAGAAGGAACGGGCGGAACATCTTATGCTGATCGACCTAGAGCGGAACGACCTCGGCAGGATTTCTGATTACAGCACTGTCGAAGTTGATGAGATTATGATTACGGAAGAGTATTCACATGTCATCCATATCGTTTCCAACATTAAGGGGAGACTCGCCGGGGGGAAGGACTGCTTCGACGCCATAAGGGCGACATTTCCAGGCGGGACAATCACAGGCGTGCCGAAAGTCAGGTGCATGGAGATCATCGATGAACTTGAACCCGTTGTACGCGGGCCTTATACAGGCTCTATCGGATACATAAGTTTTTCAGGTGACATGGACCTTAATATCATCATACGGACGTTTGTGATAAAGGACAACGTCGCCTATGTCCAGGCAGGCGCGGGCATTGTGGCTGATTCAGACCCTGAGCGTGAATATTATGAGACGCTGAAAAAGGCCGAGGCGCTGATAAAGACACTGGAGATGCTTTAAAGTTCCCTGAACACTATAAGTGATTACAGAACATGTAACCACTTATAGTGACTTCCTGAAATCCCCCATTGATTGTTCCCGGACTGTGAGGAAGTATGAGCGTTAAGAATTGAAGACTGTTCGAGTCCCGACTTATCGGGACGAGTTTCTTCAATTTAGCGAGTACAACGATACAGGACGATAAGGAACAATCACGGGGCGCATTTTGTTTGGTCACTTTATTTTCGGGCGTTCAAAATAAAGGGATCGGGGTTTGGGCAGAGCCCCATTTATACATTTCATCGATAATTCTGCAGATATCGAAAATGCAAATATTGACTGTACAATCTAATCCTGACCGGTCAGATGCAAGAACAAGATATTATCTATCTCATCAACCAATTCCTTGAACTTCCCTCCGTGGCTCTTTGACTCAGAAAACAATTCCCCTCTTAATTTCTGAATGTCCGGATCCTCACAGCGTTCATAGGTAATATGGCCCTTCTGGAGGGCATGGCGCTCAAGCACCAGCAGTTTCTTCGCCTTATCTACAAAGGGGACCAGGGAATCCTGCAAACGACCAATTGCAGGGGCGTTGCATGCAACGCCCCTACCCACAATTTCTTTTATCATTATATACAGCGTGTTGTACTCAAGCCCACGTACGCCGCGCCTCCACTGCAAGAGCATAGTATTTCTCCAGAACCAGAGAAAGTTCCGCTCACCTAGGGAGATGAGTTCAGAACACAGAGTCCAGAGCCCAGAACCCGGACTGCCTTTGCTTTTAATTTCGTCTGGGTTCTGAATTCTGAGTTCTGTGTTCTGACATCCAAAGTATTCCCACAAATTCTCCAGGACCCGCTGCCCGTTCACATCTTCCGGAGTATCGAAATGGACAAGTGACAGAACGACCTTCCCTTTGCCGTATATTCCTTCGATTACCGCCGGCTCATCCCTGAGTCTTGCCGGATTGAGGTTTATCTTATAAACAGCTTCCAGTTCCTCCCATCTGCCTGATGAATCGACATCACCCACACATATGTCTGAACTGAAAGCGTCCGGCAGGGCATCGCCGTATGTCGCGAGTATCTTTATGCTGTCGTCCTCGACAATAAATTGAGAAGGCCACCATGCGTGGAAAACGGGGTGAGAATTGCCACCCCCCCTGTGCCCCCCCTTGGTAAGGGGGGGATGGGGGGGTATATCTTTCCATATCGGATGTTCATTAATATTCAATTCAATCCTTCCGCTGAAACTCGGCACCCGCTCCTTTGTCGGCCTCCGTTTGATATTTACCAGCCCTAGACCGTCTTTCCCTGCGGTCGCAAGACCTGCGCCTCCGCAGAAACCGAGATAACTGCCGCCGTCAGAGACAAACTTTCGGATCGCTGCAGCACCTTCTTCCCCCAGCGCCTTTATTTTATTGGATGCCCAGCCTCCGGGGACAAAAAGCATTTTATATCCGTTCAGCGCTCCCGCTTTAATGTCTTCGGCTTTTATAAGATCAAAGGGCAGGCCGTAAGCCTTAAGCGCTTTGTACGCCATTAGGCCCCAGAGGAATGACTCGTCCCAGAGAAAGGCGACACCCCCCATTCGCCCCCCCTTACTAAGGGGGGGATGGAGGGGGGGGGTAGA
>JBFLYJ010000425.1:0-3321 GCA_040756635.1 Nitrospirota bacterium | reverse complement strand
CTGCCATATCGGCCTTTCCGCCTACTGTAACGGAAAGGCTTTCCAGTAACGATCCGATAATGGCGTTTTGCACTGAGCGGGCCACAAGCGGGTCAGGACAGGTAAATGCGGAGACAGAAATGGTTTTGTGTCCTCCTGCCTCAGCGGGAGCTGAATTCTTCTGATTAATTTGACCTGATGTCGAGCAGCTTATGAAGAGTATCGCAAGTAAAATGACCGCTTTTGATGAATTATTAGTCATGATTTGTACCTTCCCCATAAATTGTTTTAATAATGCCTGTCCCTGTGCGCTGACTGTAACAGGCGTCTTATAAACGATTACGCAGGATATCACAAATTAAGGAAAATAATCTGGAAGGAGCCCGTGTCTTTTTCCACTATCTTCAGACGGATCTGCTTTGCTGATTTGGCCTCCCCCGGGAAGAAAATGAATCCGTAAGCCAGCGTCCTGGGTTCAATTGCCTTTGTCTGAAGGGATTTCTGGCGCAGGTCTTCCATAACGGCCCTGCTGGCCTCCTTCGAAACAGCTCCTTTTGTGCCTCCTATGACTCCTCCGATGGCGGTCCCCGCTGCCGCTCCTTTACCTATGGCGGACCCCAGATTTTCACCGGACACAATGCCTATGGCCCCGCCTATCAATGCCCCGGCTGCCGCACCAAGGAACCCATGATAGGCCCCTTCCTTGAAGATTTCTTTTGTCTGCGTAAATTTTGTCGCCCTCTCGTACGCCATGTTCCTCTCGAGTATGGGCCAGAGATTTCCTTCAGCATCTTCCAGAAAGGTCAGGGACGGATCAATCTCCAGTGAGTGGGTCCCCTTATTATCGAAAACGACCTGGACAGGGAGCATACCTGCGCCGCGTACATCAAAGCCGAAGGCATCTTTTGCCTCGGAGGGATCGACATAGGCTTTGGCTGCTATCTCGGTACCCGATACTTCCATGGCATTCGGATACGAGCTTGGCGCTTTAAAAGGAAGAGGCTTGGCCTCATATGTCGTTGAGCAGGCATAAAGGAGAAGGAGGGCGATGAAGGGGACTGAGAGTAAAATGTATTTTTTCATCGGAGCGCCTCCATAAATTGACAACCGCCTGTCGAGTCCATTATATCAGATAAATGTATTATGGTGCAGAACTGAAACAGGGACGTGATTCGATAAGCTTTTTGAATTTCCTCTTTGCAGTTATGGATAAAGACCGGACACTCTGTTTTAATAGCGGTCTCCCAGGTATCGATAATTAAGTCCCCGGAACATACCTGCATTCATTTGTGAATAATCAGCGCTAAATGTCTAAGGGTTGATCACAGACCAAGAAAATCAAGGAAGTCGTCTTTGCCCCCGGGGTCATCCTTGCTGTTCCATTGCTTGATTTTCCGGCAGAAAGACGCGGTCTCTTTCCCGGACTGATCGGCTTTTTGTCTGAATAATATGAATGAATTGGGCTTGCCGTAATATTGTTTACACTTAATAAACTTGTCGCGTACGACATCGGACAGCTCCAGGTCCGTCACTTTACTCTTTTCATCCAGATATACGTCTATCGGGAAAACCCGGCAGGCCATGGGTCTGGCTTCGTACGCAGTGCATTTCCTGTCGTCCGAGAGAAATAAGCATGTGCCGTCTTTCTTCTTTCTCAGTCCCAACTGCCGCTTCCCGTATGACAGGTTTATCCAGTCTTCAGTATCATTAACAGTGGTGAAGTCTGATTTGGAGTACAATCTTATAAGTCTGTCTGCTGACAGGCCGGTATGCTTGACCAGCCTCTTTATATCATTGTCCGTCAGTTCAATTACAGGGTCGATGCAGCATGAGCCGCATTGACCGCAATGCATCTTTAACAGTTTCGATACCTTTCTGCTCTTTTTAATGGGAATTACCTCCTGTGATAATAAAATGTAAAACAACACAATTAATGATCAATGAAAATTATACTGTAATAAACCGTATATAATCCAGCGCGGCAGGACAGCGCATTCAGGGGAAATGATTGATAAATGATGGAAGATGCTTCAATTGACTAATTTAAACGGTATTTAGTAGTATTTTCCTTACAGCTTTTCTATATCTGGAGGAATCGTGACCATAACTGAGAAAATTCTTGCAGCACATGCGGGCAGAGACAGTGTATCGGCAGGTGAATTGATCAACGCAAAGGTCGACCTTATTCTTGCCAATGATATTACGGCCCCTATTTCGATAACGGAATTCAAAAAGATCGGCGCAAAGACCGTGTTCAACAAAGAAAGGGTCGCTTTCATCCCCGACCACTTCGCGCCGCAGAAAGATATAAAGGCAGCTGAGCAATGCAAACTGCTCAGGGATTTTTCAAGGGAATACGACCTGAGCCTGTATTTTGAAGTCGGCAGGATGGGGGTCGAGCACGCACTTCTTCCTGAACAGGGAATTGTCGTGCCGGGTGATCTTGTTATCGGCGCTGACAGTCATACATGTACTTACGGAGCGCTCGGCGCGTTCTCTACCGGGGTCGGTTCCACAGACGTGGCGTCGGCGATGGCAACGGGCGAGTGCTGGTTCAAAGTACCCGAGTCGATGAAATTCATCTATTTCGGCAAATTAAGCAAGTGGGTCAGCGGCAAGGACCTGATACTTCATACGATAGGCGATATCGGGGTTGACGGCGCGCTGTACCGGGCGATGGAATTCGAAGGCGAGACTATTCGTTCCCTTCCCATGTCAGGAAGGCTCACCATGTGCAATATGGCGATCGAGGCGGGCGGCAAGAACGGGATCATCGTACCTGATGACATTACAGAAGGATATGTGAAGGGCAGGGCTAAGAGGGAATATAAATTCTATACATCCGATAAGGATGCCGCGTACGTTGAAATAAAAGAGTACGACTGTTCCAAAATACAGCCTACGGTGTCTTGCCCTCATCTCCCGTCCAACACAAAGCCCGCTGCGGAGCTTTCGTCCGTTACAATCGACCAGGTCGTTGTCGGGTCCTGCACAAACGGAAGGATTGAGGACATCAGGGAAGCTGCCGGAATTATTAAAGGCAAAAAGGTCAGCCCGAATACGAGGATGATAGTCATTCCGGCAACTCAGCAGATATATCTTCAGGCGGTAAAGGAGGGGCTGGCTGAGATTTTTGTGAACGCGGAGGCGGTGTTTTCTACCCCCACTTGCGGGCCGTGCCTTGGAGGCCACATGGGAATACTCGCAAAAGGGGAGAAGGCCATTGCGACTACGAACCGGAACTTTGTCGGCAGGATGGGACATCCCGAGAGTGAAGTGTATCTCTCAAACCCGGCGGTCGCGGCAGCTTCTGCGATCAAGGGAAGGATCGCTGTTCCTGAT
>JBFLYJ010000424.1:0-3322 GCA_040756635.1 Nitrospirota bacterium | reverse complement strand
GCAGTTTCCTTATATGGCTACGCCTCCAATTTATATCGTATTGCAAAAATTTGTCATAAACATGAAATTAATTACATTGAATTTCCAATAACATTTTCGACGGGCGAAATGTTATACGATCATCAAAGGGACTTTTTGAAAAAGCAATTTAAGAGTAACATTTTTGACTATTACGGCTGTAATGAAGTAGGTCCTATTGCATACGAATGTGAATACCATAAAAAACATATCTCGGGAGAGCGAATGATTATCGAAACTACCGATGCTAAAGGCAATCAGGTTATAAATGTTCAGGGAGAAATAACGATAACCGATTTAGATAATTACGCTATGCCTTTTATAAGATATAAAAATGGCGACGTAGCAGTGATGACAAACGATGCCTGCTCATGTGGAAGAGGACTGAAAATTATAAAAAGTGTGGAAGGGAGAACTCAGGAATATTTAAGAACATTGGATGGGAATTATATCCCTGCAATCTTTTTCCCTACGCGGTTTAGAAATTTAAGGGGAGTTGACCAATACCAGATTATTCAACACGATATTTACAACACATCTCTAAGAATTGTCAAGAATCGATTTTTTTCCATCAAAGAATTGAATGAAATGAAGCAGGTAGTCAAGGAAATGCTTGGCAATTCAGTAAACGTAAATATAGAAGAATGTAATTACATACCCTTAACGACAAGAGGTAAAACAAGATTAGTAATATCTTATTTGCCAGTGGAATTGTGATAAACGACAGACGACGAAAGTTAAATCGATAAAAAATGACATCTAAAGAGTTCATAGAGCAACAAATTATGGCGGGATATAAAGTGCACTATAACAAGGGTGTGTGGTGGCAAGAGTATGCCCCTTTTTTTTACAAGCCGGTTTTACATCTTCAGAAACTTTCCCCCACTGAAACGAATCCGAAGTTCTTCAGATCATTTCTCGGGTTCAAGCATTTGGTCGTTGATGACCGGACTGCCAATGGCACATGGCCGATGATGGTTCTCCCTGAGGCCAAGCTGAAGGATTACTCCATCTCTACCATTGATCCTTCGAAGAGGGGACGGGTGAGGAAAGGACTGAAACTCACAGAGGTGACGAGAATCGAAGATATTGAGGCGGTCATCGGGGACATCAAGGAGATATGTATCTCTACGGCGATCCGGACAGGCCATGGACTGCCGCCAACATACTACAGTGAAAAGTTTGAAGAATGGCGGGCATGGATAACGAAAGAGCTCTCTCAACCGAAACGGGAGTGGTGGGGGGCGTTCAACGAAGGAAGAGTTATAGCCTACATCTATTCGGTGCAGATAGATGACACCATGTTTATGTATACGGCAAAGAGCCATACGGAGCATCTCGAAAAATGCCCGAATGATGCCTTAATCTTCACGTTTCTCAACTATTGTAGGGAATTGCCGGACTGCAGACAGGTTATCTTCGGAGACGGTGGGCCCACTGCGCCGACAGTGAACACGTTTAAAATTAGACTTGGATTCGAGGAGATATTGATGCCGGTCTATGCGCGATACAATCCCCTGGTTCTTGCTTGTAAGAAGGGAAAGTCTTATATCTCTCGCAGGACAGGGTAATGCACATCGTCGTCATTACATCAAATTATCCTTCGAAATCTTTGCCGTCATACGGGACCTTTGTGAGGCAGCTCGTCCTCGGAATGGCACGGATAGGGGCGAAGTGCAGTGTTATCAGCCCTGCAAGTGTGTTTCAGAGGAGATATGGGAAGTTTGACCCAGAGATATCCATCGACAACTCCGCACAGGGCAACCCCGTGACCGTTTTCAGGCCGCGATATCTGTCTTATTCAAGTCGTCAGTTGCTCTGTTATAACACAGGGCGGATGACTCAGAAAAGTTTCGAGCGGGCTGCTTTGCGAACTCTTCTCCAAATCAAGGTTCCTCCATCCGTGCTCTATGGGCACTTCCTCTATCCGGGCGGCGGTACGGCGGTTCGTCTGGCGAAGGGCTTGGGGATTCCTTCCTGCGTTGCCGTTGGCGAGAGCTCACTGTGGACCCTAGAACCCATGGGGTTCGACAGGGCGCGGAGGGACTTCAGAGAAGTTTCGAAGATCGTTGCTGTCTCGACTGCTCTCAGGAGGTCTTTGACCGACAGACTCGGCATTCCGGAAGAGAAGATCACGGTTCTCCCCAACGGCACCGATCTCGGACAGTTCTATCCGCGGAACCGGGGAAATCTTCGCAAACGACTGGGTTTCTCGGAGAAAAAGTTCATTATTGCCTTCGTCGGCCATTTTGACGAGCGAAAGGGTCCGCATCGGCTGTTGACGGCGGTTTCGGGAATGGAGGATATCGGACTTCTTTTTATTGGGAAGGGACCAGCACTCCTGGAGGGGAAGAACATCCTTTTTAAGGGAGTTCTGGATCACGTGAGGGTTCCCGACATGCTCTCTGCAGCGGATATCTTCGTTCTGCCGACCCTTGCGGAGGGCTCCTGCAACGCTATCGTCGAAGCAATGGCGTGCGGCCTTCCGGTCGTATCGTCGAGGGGTGACTTTAACGAAGACATCCTCGACGACGACGTCTCCCTCCGTGTCGACCCCCTTAACATCGGAGAGATTAGGAAGGCGATAGTCACTCTGAGAGATAACAGAAAGTTGAGAGAGGTAATGAGCCGAAAGGCCGCAGAGAAGGCGAAGGTCTTTGACATCAATGTTAGGGCTCAACGGATTGTCGATTGGATTACTGGAGTTGGGGGAAAAACAGAGCTTACTCGCGCCCAGTTCGGGAAGTACCAGGAGTCTGATATCGCAAAAGGCAACGGTGTATAGTTTTGCCATTAGTTTTATGCCTGACGGTCAAGAGATTAGTATATGACAAAAATCTGCATGCTCAGCACCGGGCATGACCCCCTAGACGATCGTATTTACTATAAGGAGACCTTAAGTCTTGTGAAACGGTTTTTTCCGATCGTCCTCGTTATGCCTGGGCGAGGCGATGATTTCAAGAACAGCGCTGGCGTGGCGTTTGTTCCTTTAAACAATTCGTCATCTCTCTTATCACGCCTTCTCGCAGTTCCTCGATCCATTGGCGCGGTTCTTAAGATAAAGCCCGATGTCTGCCACTTTCATGATTATGAACTTATTTTCATCCTGCCGTTTCTTAAATTATTCTCCAGATGCAAAACTATTTATGATGTCCATGAAGTTTACCCCGAAATGGTTCTCGATTCGAAGAAACTTCCGCGCATGCTGTTGCCTTGCGTAGCAAAAATAGTCGATATGAGCGAGAAGGTGCTTGCCAGGTTATCAGATATCATTGTTACAGCTGATGAGAACATAACGGCAAGA
>JBFLYJ010000423.1:0-3325 GCA_040756635.1 Nitrospirota bacterium | reverse complement strand
GCCTGATTGTAGCGGACCCGAGGAAGACTGGGCTGACACGCTGGGCCGCGCGTCATTTCCAGCACAGGGTGGGCAGTGACATAGCGCTTCTTAACGCGGTCATGAATGAAATCATCAGGAATGACTGGCATGACCGTTATTTTATTGATACCAGCACAGAAGGTTTTGAACAGCTGAAAGAAACGGTGAGCAGATACACGCCCGAATATGCCTCTGACATATGCGGTCTAAGAGCGGATGAAATCAGGGAGCTTGCAAACATACTCGGCACCGCCGAAAAGGTCGGGCTTTATTATACTCTGGGGATTACGGAACATGTGACAGGGACCGACAATGTCAGGACATGCGCGAATCTTCAGATGCTTTTGGGCAATATAGGGGTAGAATGTGCCGGCGTCAATCCGCTCAGGGGCCAGAATAATGTCCAGGGCGCGTGTGATATGGGGGTACTGCCTGATGTTTATACCGGTTATCAGAAGGCATCCAATCCCGCGACCAGGGAAAAATTCGAAAAGGCCTGGGGGATGTCAAAACTACCGGACACGGAAGGGACCAAGATCCCGGCGATGTTCGACGGAATTAATCACGGCAATATAAAGGCCCTTTATCTTATTGGTGAAAACGTGGTGATGTCAGAGCCGAACCAGGCTCACACCATCAATTCGCTGAAGAACGTTGAGTTTCTGATAGTGCAGGACATCTTCATGAACGAGACCGCGGAATACGCGGATGTGGTCCTGCCTGCCGCGTGTTATGCAGAGACGGAAGGGACTTTCACCAACACCGAGAGACGCGTGCAGCGTGTCAGAAAAGCGGTTGAGCCGCCCGGAACGGCAAGGGACGACTGGTGGATAACCGCTGAGATAGCCCGAAGGATGGGCTTTGTCATGGGATACGGCTCAGCAGAACAAATATGGGAGGAAATCCGGCATCTGTCGCCTTCAATGGCCGGCATAACATATGAAAGGATCGAACGCCAGGGTATTCAGTGGCCGTGCACCGGAATGGACCACGCCGGAACCTGTTATCTGTATTGCGACAACGTGTTCCCCTGCGGGAAGGCGAAATTTCAGCCTGCCGACTGGAAACCGGCAGCAGAGGTGCCAGATGCGGAGTATCCGTTAGTCCTTACCACCGGCAGGCGTCTGTGGCATTACCACACTGGCACTCAGACGAGGAGGTCTGCCGGTTTCAATGAGATTTGCCCGGAGGAGATGATCGATGTAAATCCGGTAGACGCGGAAAAACTCAATATCAGGGACGGCGATTATGTGACGGCCGTTTCCAGAAGAGGAAAAGTTAAGGTAAGGGCGCGGCTTACCGGCAGTGTAATGCAGGGGGTCTGTTTCATGACATTCCATTTCAATGAAGCCTGCGCCAATGTACTTACCAACAATGCCTTCGATCCTGTTACCGGCACAGCCGAATACAAGGCGTGTGCCATACGTATCGATAAATTACAATGAACGGTTTGCGATGAAGGCGCACGGGAGAATCGGTGATAGATGAGAATATAAGACAAACGATCGAGGGCATAGTTAAAAAGCTGCCCTGCCGTGATACGGCTGTGGTACCCGCACTTTCCTATATACAGAAGGTCAATGGTCATATCTCGGAATCTGATATGGAAGAACTGGCAGTCATATTGCAATTCCCTCAGGCGCGTATTTTCAGTGCCGCCAGCTTCTATTCCATGCTGAAATTGAGACCGAAGGCCAGGTATCACATTCAGGTTTGTACGAATGTCTCTTGTTCATTACTTGAAACCGAACCTCTCATTGACTATATCTCAGGGAAGCTCGGCATCGGCAATGGAGAATCGACTTCAGATGGTTTGTTCAGTCTCGAGTCGGTTGAGTGTCTGGGTTCCTGCGGCTATGCCCCTGCCATGATGATAAATACCGACCATTACGAGAACATGAGCTTTGATAAAGTGGATGAGATAATCGATAAAATAAGAAGAAATAAAATGGATGAGCTGTAAACTGTTTGCGGTAGTGAGACGGCGTTATGGATAAAATCATATTCAAAAACAAAGGTGTTCCGGACTTACATAAAATAGATGTTTACAGGGGACTTGGAGGCTATACCGCGCTGGGGAAGGCACTATCGCTGAATCCGGAAGAGCTAACCAGACTTGTCGATGAGTCAGGTCTGCGGGGCAGGGGAGGCGCCGGTTTCCCAGCCGGAGCCAAGTGGAAGCTGCTGATGAAGTACAAGGTAAAGACAGTGTATCTGATCTGCAATGCGGATGAGGGAGAGCCGGGGACATTCAAGGACAGATACGTGATGGAATTTGACCCGCATTTGCTGCTTGAGGGTATGGCGATTGCTGCCTACGCGACCGGTGCTCATCACGGGTTTATCTATATACGCGGTGAATATGACTGGATCGCGAAGATCCTGGTTAAGGCCATTGAGGACGCCCAGACAAAGGGTTTTCTCGGAAGCAATGTCATGGGGTCAGATTACTCTTTTTATATTGATGTCTTCAGAGGGGCCGGATCTTATGTGTGCGGGGAAGAAACGGCGTTGATAGAATCTCTCGAAGGTAAGGCGGGTAGACCGAGGCTGAAGCCCCCGTTTCCGGCGGCATCAGGGCTTTACGGTGAGCCTACCGTTATTCATAATGTCACAACGCTTTCATACCTGCCTTTTATTGTCGAGAATGGTCCTGAAGCCTACAGGGCGATCGGCGAGGGCTGGAGTGGAGGAACAACACTTTTCAGCATAAGCGGTGATGTCAACAAGCCCGGTCTTTATGAATATCCGATGGGGACTTCCTTGAAAAAACTTATTTATGAAGCGGCGGGCGGCATAAGGGGCGGAAAAAACCTGAAGGCTGTTATCCCGGGCGGACTTTCCTCTCCCATTCTCAAAAGCGATGAAATAGATGTAGCAATGGACTATCAGTCCCTCAACTCTGTGGGCACAATGCTGGGCTCCTGCGGCATTATTGTTATGGATGAAGATACCGTCATCCCTGTGATCACACAAAAGACCGCTAGGTTTTTTGCCCATGAATCCTGCGGACAGTGCGCCCCGTGCCGGGAAGGGACAAACATGATCCGGCATTTGACGGAGAGGATTGTTGCCGGGAAGGGATGCTCGGATGATATTGATCAGGTCCTTCGACTGTGCCGATACATACGGGGAGCTACGATTTGCGCGTTCGGTATTGCGGCCACACTTCCGATTGAAGCAATGATAAGAAAATTCAGGGGTGAATTTGAGGCGCTGCTCATATAGTATCATGAAAGAGGCTGAATAACTTATAAACACAGTGATTCAGCATTTAACTTAAATAGAAAAGATAAAAAAAAGA